>CAYVTV010000028.1:0-15933 GCA_964454295.1 uncultured Bacteroidaceae bacterium | reverse complement strand
TACTCTCATCCCCCTCAATACACCTCCCCTTCCAGCAGCCACTTCAAATTAAACACCGCAACATTTATCTCATCATATAAATTGTTTTCACCACCCTCATAAAGCAGGTAGATCGTTCCGTCTTTCCCGGCAGCCAGAGAAGAATATGCGCTACGGCCATGGTCAACCATTCTTTTTACAGGCCATGTAGCTGCGCCATTAAAAGTTGCCCAGACGGTCATCTGGTAACGCCAGCCACCTTTCCAGTCAGGCATACTATACAATAAAACATCCTTTGCATCTGTCACTCCATCAGGCATTCTTACCAAACCGGCACACATACCATAAGCCGGTTTACTGCCATATTTAAAATAGAAAGGTTCCCCTGTTTCATATAAATCTTCCGAAACAGACCAGTCAACATACCTGGCTCCTCCATCCAGGCTCCATGCTATCCTCCTCATATGATCAACAGACATGTGGGACCTTGAATTGTAGTATATTCTGCCGTCGGATAATTCTGCAAGCGTACCTTCACCTGTACCGGTCATAATACCGTCACTTACCTGCCATGTCTTTCCCCTGTCGTCACTATACATCGAAGTATTATAATTATACATCCAGTATTCCTGAGCATTGCTTCCTGCAGGCGGCTGAATTCGTCCGGGTATCAGCAGCCTGCCTCTATGTTCTCCATATTGCAGAGTAATCCCTGTTGACATGGCTCCGATATCAACAGGAACAGTTCCCGGTTCCCCTCCGTGTCCCATTGCATTCGGTTTCACAATTATATTCTCCTTTTCCCATGTATTGCCATTATCCTTACTTCGAAACATACAGGGATCTTTAATTGATGGAGATAAAATGATAATATCTCCAGTTACATCATCTCTTATTACATTACTTCCATAAACTCCTTTGTCTGCCATGTTCTCTTCCGGCGACCAGGTTTTTCCCTTATCGTTACTTTTACGAAGGGATGCACATCCACGTCCGAATGCAAGGACAGTTCCATCCGGGGCAACAATAATGTGTGGTCCCCGTACCCTGGATTCTCCTTCCCTGATTTTAAATAAGGTCTGTGTATGAAAAAATGCAGGTATATTAGTTTTAACACTCTTTTCAACAATATAGTTTGCAGCCATAACATCTGTCTCCCGAATTTTAAATCTTGTACTTACCACAGAATGCTTATTGCTGTCGTTCTTGTATTTTATATATGTCGTAGCAATAATAGTTCCGTCGGGTAATATTTCCATGCCCGGATAACCGCAATCTCTGCCTGCATAACTATGCAATAATTTGATCCGGTATTCTCCCTGCGCACCATTCCGTATGTCTTCATAGGTTCCGACCCAGGCCACAAAATGTCCGTTTGAAGGACTGTTAATTGCCCTGTCGCGGAAAGCAATAACCAACCTTCCGTCTTTTGTATAAACGCCCATATGTCTGTCGCCTGTTAATCCCCATGGAGTATCTTCAGGCTCACTCCATGTTTTACCTTCATCCCTGCTGAACATCATAAGGCTTCTCCCTTTATGGGTATTTTCCCTCATTAAACAACACAGTTCTTTCTGGGAAGGAGATCTGAAAACATAGGGCTCACAGGGCATTTTACCTTCCACATCGGCGATAACCTGTGGTTCCGTCCAGGTCATCCCGCCATCTTCAGTTTTTGTTTGCAATACTACCAGTGACTGTCCTTTCCTGCGATGATAAAAACCCATATAGTTGCCATCTGACAACCTTACTATACTGCTGAATGTCATTACACACTCAAATCCCAGGGAAGGCTGTTCAGTCCATGTTTTTCCACCGTCTTCACTCATTATGGAAGGCATTTTCGGCTGGGCGGAAAATACCCACAGCCTGATCTTCCCTGTTTTCATATCCATCATCCGGTAAATACTCGGGCAATTAACATGGTTTTTGAAGTTGGACGGCAACTGATCGTCTAATCTTTTCCAGCTTATACCACCATCCCTGCTCACTGCCATTGGCCCTGCAGGACCACCATGGCCAATGCTCCAAACACAGAACATGGTTTTATCGTCAGGTAACAGCAATGTAGTTGGATGCCCCTGGTATATTTCCTCCGTACCTGCTGCGATGATGACATGACGGTCGGATTCACCGGAAATATCAATAAGCGGAAGATCAAGGTTTTCCTGACCGGAGCATAGAATTACGCAAAAAGATAACATACAAAAATTGAGGATAAATTTCGTTCTCATAATATGTTTAATTAAAATAAACGTAAAGATACAAAGGCTGAAAATGTTGATTATTAACAATATCAGCAATTTAAATGCGAATGGTTAAAATACTCATTATCTGCGCAATGCAAAAACATAACAGACTATTTAAAAGAATAATACAGGGTAAATCACTCTGCCATAAAACTGTACAAATCTCCATTATCCAGGTAGAATCTGAAAGATAATGGTTTGCCTGCCGGTATTTTTTCCTTCTGACTCCAAACTACTTTTTGATTGATGTTATTTACTGTTATCACCTTACAGTCATCTTTACCATATCCTTTTATGATCCTGCCCTTATCATCGAGTAATTCAATCCTGAGTGTTCCTTTGGATACATCTGCATTGACAAACAAGCTGTTACCATTCGGAATAAAAGGCATAGTCTCCATTATTCCCGGGGATTTCCCGGAATGCAACGACACCATCCCATCCAGCCGCCAGGCTGCACGTGCTATTGACATTTCCTTATCGGGAAGGTAACCTCCATGTGTGGTTGTCATTGCTGTATAGTACATCCACATTTCATCGCCGACAATAACGGGAGAATTGCAAACACCAAGGATGCTCCCTCTGTCGTAAGGATATGGCCCTAAAGGAATAACAGGGGAACGGTCGGAGCAACGTTCCCATTTCCTTCCATCTCTGCTGTGAACAAGTTGCACGTCAATAGGACCCTCTGCCATGCTCTGGAAAGGGTTTTTTTTGACCAGCGGTTCTCCCGTACGCCGGAAGTGGGTAACCAGACCCAGCCATTGATTACCATATGGGAAAGCTGACATGTTGTAAAATTCGGAGTGAGTACCACTCTCAAGTAACCTTGCCTGTTGATGGTCTGTTTCATCTGTAACCATTACCGGTTCAGGTTCCGACCAGTTTTCCATGTCGTTACTGACCGAAAGGAATACCTGCCTGCCGGTCACCCTGGGGTCTTTACCTATCTTGTGAAATGCAAGGTATTCTCCTGTTTGCGGATCCTGTGACAGAGTAATAGTATCACTGCTAAACAGCGCCGGTTTCGGATATTTGAACCAGTTCAGTCCGTCTGCAGAATAAGCTGCCCAATAAGCACTGCTTCCGGTGTAAGATTCAGCTGATCTGAATTTACTTTTCAGTTCATTCATGTCACTTTCGCTGATACCCCCCTTTACCGAACCAATAGCTTTATATCTTTTCGCCGGGTCAGGATCAAATTTATCCAGGATAAAACTGGGACTATGAAAATCAAATAACCGGATCATATTATTATCGCCCAGTTGATCAATAACAGGGCGTTCCCAGTTTACTCCATCTTCTGAGGTTGCGAAATAAACCGATTTGTAGCGACTGTACCACATTTTGAAAATTCCGGAATTTTCATCTCTTAGAACAGTTCCATATATGTATACCCTGCGGTCTCTTCTTCCGTTATATTCTTCCCCCTGTTCCCAGGGCATATCAGCTTCCAGGACCGGTCGTTCCAGTTTATTGCAAGCATGAATTTTGCGTTCTAAACCATTTATATTGGCAATCATTACATCATCAGTGAATAATTGCTTTACGCCTTTCCCGAGCACAGGAATATGAGAAAAACGTGACCTGGAAGTGCAGGCAGAAGCAGTACCGGAAAATGTCAGGGAAGGTATAATGCTATAACCTAACCCAACACATGACGACTTCCCGAGAAATAATCGCCTGTTAATTTTCACTTGTATATAATTAATTTAAAAGTTTGAATATTAATTTGTTATAATTTGATAACTTAATGTTTTCCGTTTCATTTGCCGTGGAACCCCCATTTATATTCATGTCCTTGTTGTGTGCGCCAGTGCATGGGGGTTTCATGCGTATAAATATTAATTATGTTATTGTATATCAAAATGTTCTGACTGCCTATCGGCAAATGGGCATGGCCTGTCCCGCTCTGCGGGGGAACCCCCATGTTTGTTCATATCCTTGTTGTGTATGACAGTGCATGGGGGTTTCATTTTTATATACTTTTATGTTCGAACAGTATTATCAACTCACTTTTTTGTTTCAATAATAACTACCCCATTAGCTCCCCTTGATCCGTATATTGCTGCACCACCATCTTTAATCACGTTAATGCTTTTTACCTGTGACGGTGATATTGACCTCAAAGTATTACTGTTTGAAGGAACACCATCAACTACTATTAAAGCGCTACTGCTACCCATTAATGTATTTGTGCCTCTTATTATAATTTCATTGTTTTCCACATGAACACCGGCAAAGCGACCTTTTATCATATCATAGATGTCTGTGTACTGATGTGTTTCATGCATTTCTTCCGTATGCAAACTTTCTACAGCATACATCTTATCTTTTTCGCTGATATGGCCATAACCAATGGCATGATCAAAATTTTTTTCTCCAGGTTTCAGCTTCAGGTTAATGGCAGCAAATTTTATTTTATCACTGAGTGTAACCTTCTGAGTATAAAAACCCGATGCGCTAACCTTTAGTTTATCTTTGCTATTACAAATAACAGAAAAACTCCCGAGTGTGTCGGTAAAAACTGTAAGCTTGCTGCTCATTACCTTAACCTGGGCATTAACCAGTGAAATACTGTCGAAGGTGGTAACAATTCCATGTACAACACGATCCTGTGAATATGTATTTGCCGTAAAATACATACCGGTTACAAATAACACCTGAATAATAAATAATCCTTTCATGGCCTTTGACTTTAAATAAAAATAAAATATCAGAGAAACTTTAATTGTTTAAAGATAAGAATAAATCCTCATTGTTTCCTTTACTTCCTCAAATGATTCAGCCTCATATATCAAAGAAACTCCTGTAGGGAAACGCTGCCGGATTCTCCCCGATAATAACTCATCCTTACCTGCTTTTATCCTCAGTATAGCTATCTTTCTTTCTTTAGCCAATGCATATACCCTGTCTGTATCATTTAAATGAGACTGTCCAAAATCAAAACAATGCATTGACGAAAGCCTGAAAATCTCAGGTATATTATAATCAATCCTCCCACAGGAATGAATTCCGCCTCCTCCCATTTCTTTCAGAACAAATTCATCATGTTTAGCTACCTGTCGGGCATACATTTCTGGCGAGATCATAATGGCAGAATCATTCCGGATAAGAATATTGCCTTTGATGGCATTTGCATGCTGATGCGAAAAACCATCAGAACTATCAGAAATAAATGGCTGAAGCTGCCGGGCAAATCCCACCTGGGCGAGCGACATGAGATGAAGTCCCCTCTCAGTCATTTCAGGTTCCAGGATAAAATCTTCATAAACTTTACTTCCCCTGAGTAATTCAAGTGTATCCAACGGACCCTGTAAATCAGGAAGAACTAATTTTATACATTTTTTCAGATTCGGGTAGTAATTGAGAACATCACCATAATATTTATATCTCTCTATAACTTTAGGGCATATACCCTGAGAAAAATCATATGGCTCTCTCTCTAAGACAGATTTAAACTCTTCTGTTGATTCAAAATGTTTCACCCAGGGAGGATTATTCCCCCTTTGTTCCACTTTTCCGCCAAAAAGGGATGCAATGATAACCGTTCCAAAATTAGCCCTGATGGTATAGGGAAGATCATCCTGAATTTCCTTGTGAAGGAAGATGCTTGTATTAAATGCATGTACCAGTTCATTGAAAAGCATTTTTTCAGGATCTTCGAAAGTTTCACTATGTGGAAAGGGTTGAAGAGTATGTGTCTCCGGATAAGGGTAAGTACAGATCAGTGGGAGCTTTTCAACAGGTTCCCATTTAAAGGACTTCCTGTAAATACTGTCAATCGCATCCTGCTGTTTCGGATCCATTGAATCTTCCAGAGTCTGTAATATTATTTTTAATTTTCTGATCACAATTTATCAGGTATTAAATATTCATTTCTTCTGACCCGCATTCCTTGTTCTTCATTATATACTATTTTAATCCATCTTACTTATAAATTACTGATTAACAAACTCCTGAGGTCGCTTATACCTGATCAACCCTTGGATAAATAACAGGAAGTTGTTCCGGTTCAACGATCGCGCCCACTTTTTTTAATTTTTCCCGCAACTTTTGAATATTAATCCGTGAAAAAGGAATGTTCTCTTTCACCACCCTGTCTGCGGCCATTCCGGCCGCTTCACCCATTGCCATACAGGGAGCCATAACTCTTACCGGTCCTAAGACCTGTCTTTCCACGCTGACGGCCCTGCCCGGACAAATAAGATTATTTACCGGCTGAGGGAGCATAATTCTGTAAGGTAAAGGAGTGCTCAGTCCTTTCTTGATTTTATAAGTATAACCGGTAACTTTATCGTCAGCAAAAGGCTGCATGCTCGGTTTGTCAGGATCAGGCAGATCCCACCCATACATACTGAATCCTATACAATCATCGAAAGCCCTGTCATGAACAAGATCATCCACTGTCATTATGTATTCTCCGGTAATTCTCCTTGTTTCCCTGATACCCAGCTGCGGTGCGATGGTTTTGATTTTAGCCTTTTCAAACCCGGGAAAATATTCTCTCATAATATCCATTAAACGATGTATCTCTCTTCTGCCCCTTTTCATCCCCTCAGAAACAGAAAACCCGTCTGTGCCGTCTATCCCGATCAAACGGTTTGTATTAATATAAAATTCTCCTTCGTTTACCAGTTTGGTACAAATAAAAATATCGCCCGGAAAATCCCATATTCCCTGCTCCTTCAATGAATTTATCAGATCCCTGAATTTGGGATCACCGGCTTTCTCCACTCCTCTGGTGAGATCTTCCGCATTCACGTCATATACATGGAAAATAAGGGATGACACCGTCATTTTTCCATCCTCATCCCTCCCCTTAACCGTTTTGCAATTGCTGAACTCAGCAATATCTGCATTTCCGGTAGCATCGACAAATGCTTTTGCCACGACAGCAAACAGTCCGCTGCGGTTTTGAAGGATCAAATGAGTTATTGTATCGTTATCAACTATCGTGTCAACAACCTGTGTATGCAGTAATACATCAACACCAGCCTCATCCATTTTCTCATCGAGGAACAGGTCAATTTTAAAAGGGTCAAGGGGTATTCCATGTATAAACCAGTTAAACCAGCCATAAGGGTGGTATTTATTCCCGGGGCTCAGAGCAGGAGTAAGCGCATATCCCTTTGCTGTTGCTTCTACGGCAAGGGATTTAAATAATCCCCCGGTAACCCATGCTCCCTCCTGTGTACGCCCGCCCAGCCAGTGAGAAACAAGACCGGTTACTGCCATCCCGCCCAACTGTCCCATACCCTCTATTAATAAGGTGTTTAACCCTTCACGACAGGCAGATAATGCGGCGGCACAACCTGCAGGACCTCCGCCGCAAACCGCAACATCATATTCCATCAAAACAGGAACTTTTTTTGAATATAAGATTGTGTTGTTCTGTTCTTTCTTCATGTTGTTTTTTTATATTTATTTATGGTATAAATAGTAAGTCCTTTCAACTGTTTTTCATCTTTAAAAAAGAAACTTGCCAGGTACCCGATAATAACGCAACTTATTATACCTACCCCGCTATAAAGGAAAAAATGCAGGGAAGTATTATTTTTCACCAGCAATAATATTAATGCACTCGCCAGGGCTCCTGCAATAGCTCCTTTACCATTAGCTCTGGTGGAAAATATTCCCAGTATAAATACGCCCGTCATGGCCCCGGTGAATAAACCTGCAAGCTCCAGAACAATATCCCAGACAGAGTTTATATCAAAAAAAGTCATTACAAGAGCAATACTTGTTCCCATAAGTCCTATTCCACCGGTTATCCAGCGTGCCAGCGCCACTTTTCTCAATTCTGTTTTTGAACCCACTTTACGGTGCAGGAAGTCACGCATAATTACCGTAGTGGAGCTGTGTATTGAACTGTCGACGCTCGACATTGATGCAGCAAAAATTCCTGCAATAATGATCCCGCTGATACCTGCCGGAAGGTTCTGGCCAATGAAAAAGGGAACTATTTCATCATTGGCGAGAGTTGGATCAATTAAATGCGGATTGGCTTTATAAAAAACATATAATGCCGTTCCCAGTCCGAAAACAAATAATGCCCAAGGAATAGAAACCGCCACATCCGTCCATAAAGCTTTTGCCGTTTCTCTTTCATCGCGGGTAGTAAGGTAGCGTTGTACAACTGACTGATCGGTTGACATAGTACCCAGCCGGTTAAAGATATTCCCGATAATTATCACCCATAATACTGCGGTGGTGAGATTTATATCCATGCTGCCGAAGCTGAATTTATTATCATTCCATGCTACCTGCATAAATTCATTTACTCCTCCGTCGAGGTTAAACATAATGTATATGATAATAAGGATAATACCACCGAATAATACCAGTGCCTGGATCACATCAATCCAAATTACGGCATGCATGCCTCCTAAAACAGTATAGGCAGTTGCGAGGCATCCGATAATAAGTATACATGTAACTGCATTCATGCCGGTAACAGCAGAAAGAGCTATGGCAGGCAGAAAAATTATTGCTCCCAGCCTGCCGGTGAGTTGAAACAGCAGATAAAGAGTTGCAATAAAGATCCTGATGAAGGAATTAAACCTTTTATCAAGATATTCATAAGCACTGGTAACATTTAACCGCCTGTAGAATGGCACAAAAGCATATATAACAACAGGCACTGCAATAAACCAGGTAAATACCCCGGCAAAATAACTCCAGTTTGTGGCAAAGGATTTGGCCGGAATAGCCATAAAACCTATGGAACTCACCTGTGCAGCCATCATACTCAAACCGGCAGCCCAGAAAGGTATTTTTTGCCCCCCAAGGAAAAAATCGTTGGAAGACTTGTTCTTTGAAGAAAAATAATATCCGAGCCATGCTATCAGTGAAAGGTATATGAATAACATGGAATAATCCAAAGCTGAGAAGTTGCCTTCCCTGGCAGAATTAATCTTTAATGCAATAACCCGGGGTGTGCATTTACCCTGGCTCAGGCGGCCTCCCGGTATAACAATCAAGCCGTCCCAAAATATGGCGTTGGCATTTAATACCCCCTGAGGTAGTTCTCCGGTCTTATGCCAGACACCGGTAATGGTGTTATACGAGAGTATTTCTGTCCTGTGCCTTAAAGTATCAGTTATCTCATCGCTCTCTTCATCATTGCCAATATCATTACCACCGAACATAAAAATCCGGGAGCCGCCAACAGGGAGTGCTGAAGCTCCGGTAATCCCATAAGGCATGTAAGTAAGTTTCTTCCACTGATCTGATTTGCCTTCATATCCCGGATCAAATATATAGGCGTCAGAAAGATATTCATCACCGGACATGCCTCCCATAAGAAATAAACACGATGATTTACCATCGCTCTGGCTGACAAGGGATGCTCCAAACCTGGCAGGACCAGGCCAGGGATCAAGATATCTCCATTCCCCGGAAGCACTATGCCCGGGTTCCAGCTTCAGGAAATAATCTGATATGTACCCCTCTCCACCTGATCCAACCTTGCCTCCCGCCACATAAACAGTCTTATTATTCACTGCTGCGGAGAGATACGATGTTGGGATTGGTAAAGCAGGAAAATCATTCTCAATTAGCACAGTTTCTGTTGATGGATCCCATCGTAATAAAAAAACATCATTGAATTTATGATGATTGTTTTCTCCTCCTAAACAAAGCACTCCGGCATTAAAGGTAACCGATGCACCGTGAGCAACAGGATGGGGTAATCGTCCGGCATATTCCCACTGATAGTTCTCATTTAATTTCCGGCATATAAAAATTGAGTCGAGGTAAATATCTTTTCCTCCTTCGGCTATGAGGCTGTCAAAATACATCCCGCCAGCCATAAGAAGAACATTATTACTGACACCGGTAAATGCTCCGGCTATTCCTTTTTGAACCGGGATGACAGGAAATGAAGTTGTGTCAGCAGAAATCCATTTTAAAGGCTGTACAGAAAAAACAGGTCCGTTAATAAAAACAAAAAGGACTACAATTAATAAAACAGATTGTCGGCTCATGTCTAAAATATAAACTAAATAATTTTACAATAGTTCGTTAAATTAAAAAAAACGCAAAGGCGCAATATGTTGATTATTAACAATATAAGTGATTTATAGCTTAATTGCTAAAATGTTCATTTTCAGCGCAATATAAAAAACATAACGAACTGTTATATAATGACAGGTTAGTCAATATAATGTTCTTCCATCATATACCTCCATTTCTCCATTAGTTTCTTATTAAGGTCTAAAGGAGGAACGGCATCCTCAGGCAAAAATGATTCATACGGGTGATCCTTTGAATATTCTTCAAACTCCGTCCTGATTTTTTTCAGTTCCTCAGGTTGAGTGAGGAGGTCTATTGCAGAGGCTGCTATTGCTTTAGCTCCGGCATTTAGTCCCTTCCATGCTGCAGATCCGTATGTGGCACTTACAGTTGACCAGTGATGACTGATTGAGCCGGGAATCAATCCGGGAAAACGAAGTGTTGCTGTCGGCGCAATAAGTGTAACATCACCGACATCTGACGAACCTCCTCCCACAAATGTTTCTGATGGCTTCTTAAGTGGGTTGACTTTCAGGGGCATCCCTGTTTCTTTAACTTCAACGTTTTTTTGAATTTCCCTGGCAAATTCATGTTCTTCTTCTGTCCATTCCGGCATCCCCACAATCTCCATATTTCTTTGTAATAACTCTGCAAGTGATTTATTTGCATGTCTTTGGTGAATAGCTGTGAGATATCTTATATCTAACTCAGTATCTGTTGCTAATACAGCTGCCCTGGCACAATTGATAACCCTTTCATGCATTTCTTTTACACGTTCATCTGTATTTCTGACATAATACCATACACTGGCCTTATCGGGAACAACATTTGGAGCCTCACCGCCTTCAAGAATCACATAATGCATTCTGTGAGTGTAATGTAAATGCTCCCTGAGATAATTGGTTGCAACATTCATAATCTCCACAGCATCCAAAGCACTTCTCCCTCTCCATGGAGAACTGCCACTATGAGCAGAAATTCCGGAGAAAGTGAATATGGTCGAATACATAGCATTCCCACTAACTCCATAATTTGTTCTAAATTCACTACTGGAATGATTATCAATAACAACATCCACATCATTAAACAAACCGGCTCTGACCATGTAAGGTCTGCTTATGGCAGTTTCTTCAGATGGAGACCCGAACACTTTTACTGTTCCCTGAATATCATACAATTTCATAACCTGTTTAACTGCAATTGCTGCAGCAGCAGATGCTGCACCCATCATATTATGACCACATCCATGACCGGGAGCTCCGGGAATCAGAGGATCTTTATAAGGAACTCTTCCTTTCTGTGAGAGCATGGGTAAGGCATCAAATTCCATAAGAATGCCAATAACAGGTTTTCCTGAACCGTATGTAGCAATAAAACAGGTGGGCATGTCAGCCAGTCCCATTTCAATGACAAATCCTTCTTCTTCGAGTGTTTTTGATAATAATCCGGCAGATTTAAATTCCTGTAATCCCAGCTCTGCATATGACCAAAGGGCATCAGAGATTTTTCCGAATTTTTCAATTATCTCAGGCCGGTTTAAATAATTCAGTACTTTCTGCTTCTCCGGATAAATTTTTTCAGGTTTATATGATTGCGAATGGAGATTAATCGAAAATACTAACACAAGGATCATTATGAAAATCCTTTTGTGTGGTTTCAGATTTTTCATATTTCTTTTAGTTTATAGCATGAAATTTTTATATAAATCAATAGTCCATTATATAAAAATGCGGACTTTCTGACTCATTATTTAGAGGTGCCCTATAGTTTCTTTAAATCAAAAAACAACCCTGCATTTACAAGCTCATCTTTTAGTGCTTCAGTTTCTGCATGGCTAAGCCTTTTTAGTGGCAACCTGCAAGGACCGCAGTCAACACCCACAAATTCCATTATCGCTTTCCCCGCTATTATAGCCCCGCCATACCTGATCAATATTTCAACCAGCTTCACTGATAGTATCTGTAGTTCCCTTGCTTTAACGATATCACCGTTATTAAATGCCTCCCATAATCTGAGGTATACTGATGGCATATAATTATATGTACTTCCTACGGCGGCTTTTATTCCCATGCTTAACCCTGCCAGAAGGACTTCGTCATACCCGTGTAAAATCTCAAATTCACCATTATTATAATTTAAGCATTTCTGCATATCGAAAAGATCGGAATGCGTGTATTTCACTCCGGTAAAACCAGGTATCAGCTTACGGGCTTCAGGGAGCAGTTCACTCACGGAAAAATTCACTCCCGTAAGTGAAGGAAAATGATAGTAATAAAAAGGAAGCCCATTCACAGCATTGGCAATTGGGGCGAGAAAAGATAACAGTTCTTTCCCCGATGAAGGTTTAAAAAAGAAGGGAGCAAAAGCCCCAATTGCATCAGCACCATTCTTACCAGCATGAATGGCCAGCTCAACACACTGATGCAGGCTTGTACCTCCGACATGACAAATTATCTTTAACTTACCCTGTGAAGCCTTCACCCATGCTTCCAGTATCAGTTTCCTCTCTTCAATGGTTAAAGAGGGTCCCTCGCCAGTGGTTCCGCAAACAAAGACTCCTGATACCTTTGATTTAATTAAATGATCTGCATAATTTCCTATTATGTCCGGATTTATTTCCCCTTTATCGTTCATGGGAGAAAAAGGTGCTGCAATTAACCCGCTCAGGGATTCCCTGTTTATATTATCCATTTCAAATCTTTTTATTTTTTATTTCTATAAATAGTGAGGTGCTGTATTTCTTTATTATTAAAAGGGAGAAGTAAGCTGGACAGGTATCCGATTACAAAACAGGAAATAAATCCTGTTGCCGCATAAAGAAGCAGATGAACCGGTTGAGTTTTGCTTACCCATATCTGTATAAAAACACTTCCTGCAATTCCTGTGATAGCACCGATACCATTAGCGCGCCTGGTAATTAATCCAAGAAGAAAAAGACCTCCAAGACTACCTAAAACCAAACCAAGGATTTTATTGAATTCGTCCCACAGCGACTTAATATCGAGGGTTGCCATCATCACCGCAAACGTAATTCCTGCCAGTCCGGCTACCAGTGTGGCAATACGCGGCAGTTTCAGTCCTACTATATCTTTTGACCATCCAAACCGGTAGTGAATATCTACCATATAAGCTGTTGCACAGGAGTTCATGCTGCTGCTGAGAGTTGACATAGCTGCGGCAAACACTCCGGCAATAAGCAAACCGCTGACACCTTCCGGCATCCGGGTAAATATATACCACGGGAATATGGCATCCTGGTCGGATATCGTTGAACTCAGCATGGCAGGGTTCTGCTTAAAAAATACATAAAGCGCTGTTCCCACAAAGAAAAAGATCAAAGCAGCAGGGATTGTCAGAATCGCATTTGTCCATACACTTTTTACAGCCTGTTTCTCCGTTGAAGTAGTCAGATAACGCTGAACAATAGTCTGGTCAGTGCCATAAGTAGTAAGATTCGTAAACAGGGTGGCGACAAGTACAGTTACCATTGTTGGATTTCTCAGATCCAGGGTGGCAGCAGGGAGACTGAATTTGCCATCTGCACTTCCAACACTGATAATACCTGCAAATCCTCCCTGGACATCAAATGAGATCAGAACTACAGCAAGTATGGCCCCGCCCATCAATACCACTACCTGAAGGGCATCTGTCCAGACAACTGCTTCAATACCTCCCATCATGGTATATATCAGGCTGAAAACGCCCATAAGTGCAATACACAAAAATAAATCTATGCCGGTGACCACATTCAATGCAATGGATGGAAGAAAAAGAACGATCCCCATTCTGCCAATCTGGAAAATTACAAAGGTAAGACTTGTAATTACCCGGGTAGCGGCATTAAATCTCTGTTCAAGGTATTCATATGCTGTAGTAATATTAATTCTCCTGTAAAAAGGTATGAACAAAATAACAATAAGCGGGGCTACAATTACAATACCAGCATTAAAAAGTAAATAACTCCAATCGGTTGCATATGCCTTGGCAGGGATAGCCATGAAAGTTATGGCGCTCAGGGCTGTTCCAAAGATACTCAAGCCTACAACCCACCAGGGCACCCTGCCGCCAGCCTTAAAATAATCATTGGAAGTTTTCTGGCGCTTCGAAAAAAACCAGCCCATTAATACAAGGACTCCAAAATACAAAATGAGTATCGCGCTGTTCAGTGACCCGAACGATTTTACAGTGCTTCTGATTTCCGCTGATAAAATTACCGGAGTCCTGAATCCCGGCCTGATCTCTCCACCGGTGATCATATAACGGTTATCCGATTTGAGAACATTGGTAGTAACCGGTAATGAGAAAGGCGCTTCACTGTGGGGTACTATTGTATTTGTAATGGTATGATACAGGAGAATATCTTTACTAAATCCCGGATGATTATCCAGAAGATCGATGATCTTCTGTTGAATTTCCATAGCTTCCTTGCTTTCTCTGGTCATTCCCGGGATTGACAGATATTCTGACAATTCTTCACGAAGTGAAATCTCTTTTTTGATCATTTTGTCATTTACCCCTCCGAAAAAGATAATATGATTTGCCCCGGATGAAATGGCTGTTCCGGCCATAACCGTAAATACAGGATCTCCGGAACGGTTAAGTCTTTTCCATGTCTTTAACCTTGGATTATAAACATATCCGTCAGTTAATACCTCAAGTGAAATATCAGGGCCAAAGTTTCTTCCGCTGAATAAATAAAAGCAATTATCAAAACCATCACTTTGTCCTGCTGCCACGGCAAACGCTCTGGGCGGACCAGGCCATGGTTCATTGGATTCCCATCCTGCAGATAAATTTTGTACATCCAGCACAAAAAAATGTTTTGTGGCCGAAGGAGCATTCAAATCAGACTGACCTCCTGCAACATATATTCTTCCATTGATAAATGCGCCTGACATATATGCCAGAGGTACGGGAAGTGAAGGCCACTCTTCAAACTTAACAGTATTAAATACTGTCTCCTTGTTGCAGCCCCCGATACACAGCAAGCCTTGCGGGAGGCTGACCGATAAACCGTAAGCCACAGCATCTGGTAAAATATTTGTGAAAATCTGCCAGTCAGACTGGCCGGTATCCAAAGACTTTACATAAACATCCCCGTACCATTTTTTTTCTCCACCTTTCCATAAAGGATTTCCGGGGAAGTTTGCCCCTCCTGCAATAATTAAGTTCCTGTCAATAATACCCGAAAATACACCTGCTAATCCAGGTTGCTTATCTGTACCGGGAACAGTTGGTAATGTATCAAACTCCGACCATATGAATTTCTGGTGATCAGGAATCGTTCTGCCGCCACTTTCAGCACGTGTATAAATAAAGAAACAGGATGCTAAAACAAGTATTAATCCATGAAGCTTCATAATATTAAGTAACGAAAGCTTTATTTTACGTTGATATTAAATTACAAAAGTTTCGCATATGCTCGACATGTCCTGCAATGAAAAGAATCGTTAAACATGTTTGTTATTACCTGACCCGTCCTCCCCCTGCCCCTCCCGCTCAGGCGGGAAGGGCTGCTGTGTCGTCCTAAAAAAAAAGTTTACAAATTTTTGGTTAATACTATATCGTTTTGTTCATAATAATTTTTCCTAAATCAGCTTTATCTGTTCCGCCTCAATCAACCGAATGATATAATTTCGTTGTTGAGACACAAAATATTGTGTCTGTACGGCAGATTCTCATTCCGTCA
>CAYVTV010000027.1:0-23251 GCA_964454295.1 uncultured Bacteroidaceae bacterium | reverse complement strand
CTCCGGTTTTTATGATTTTCGGGAGATTCTTTACTCTTTTTGCAGGTAATCCTGCGTATGCCGCCATGGCCATGAATATCATGTCTGCCCTGGCTTCATCCTTCACCATTCTCTTTCTTTTCTGGTCAATTACACACCTTGCAAAAAAAATTATTATTACTGATGATAATTATTCAGCAGGCAGGATTGTTACAGTTATGGGAGCTGGCATTGTGGGTGCACTTGCGTACACTTTCTCTGATACTTTCTGGTTTTCTGCTGTTGAGGCTGAAGTGTATGCACTCTCTTCCCTGTTTACCGCAGTTGTATTCTGGGCCATTCTTAAATGGGAGAATATAGCTGACGAACCCCATTCCAACCGGTGGCTGATATTGATTGCGTTCCTTATGGGATTGTCCATAGGGGTTCACCTTCTTAATCTCCTTACTATCCCTGCCATTGCTTTTGTTTATTATTTCCGCAAATATGAAGTTAATATTAAGGGAATACTGGCCTGTACCCTTGTTTCCGTTACAATACTGGGTGCTATGGTTTATATAATTATTCCAGGAATTGTCTATTTCGGATCAGTATTCGAACTGATGTTTGTTAATAGTTTTGGGCTGCCCTATCATTCCGGACTTATTTTTTCTTTTATTTTATTAATGGGTGCATTGGGATGGTTTGTGTATTCAACTCACAAAAGGGGGAAAGTGATCCTGAACACCCTGGCTGTTTCCCTGGTAATGATCAGTATCGGATATTCTTCCTATGCCATTATCATAATAAGGTCTGATGCCGACACCCCTCTTGATCAGAGTGATCCTGAAACTGCATTTTCACTGTTGCGGTACCTGAACCGGGAACAATACGGGCAAACACCCTTGATTTATGGAGAGTATTTTAATGCCCCTGCGATCCGGGTTATTGAAGGGAATCCTTCTTACTATAAGAAAGATGGCAGATATCTCAGGATCCCTCAGAGGAAATATGAATATGATGATAAGTTTAAGGGATTTTTTCCAAGGATGTGTAGCGACAGGGAAGATCATATACAGCATTATATGTTCTGGGCGAATCTGAATGAAGCTGATCTGTATGAGGTGGTAAGAGATGAAAGCGGAAATCCCGTCAGGAGCCAGTCAGGAGCCTTTCAGTTCGACAGGCAAAAACCGGTTAGCCCTCCTGCATTCGGAAAGAATCTGCAGTTTTTCTTCCGGTATCAGATAGGATATATGTATTTCAGGTATTTTATGTGGAATTTTGCGGGGAGACAGAATGACCTGCAGGGCCATGGGGAACCGACAAAAGGCAACTGGATGTCAGGGATTAAGTTTCTCGATGAAGCCCGGCTGGGCCCGCAGGATAATGTACCCGACTACCTTAAAAATAATAAGGCGAGAAATACCTATTTCATGTTGCCCCTCTTGCTGGGTTTAATAGGGATGATCTATCATTACAATAAAGACAATAAAGATTTCTGGATTGTTATGATGTTGTTTATTCTTACCGGTCTGGCTATTGTTGTTTACCTGAATCAAAGTCCGGTACAACCCAGAGAGAGGGACTATGCCTATGCGGGTTCCTTTTATGCTTTTGCGATATGGATCGGACTTGGGACAGCGGGAATTATTCATTATTTCTCCAAAAACTATAATTCGGTAATCAAGGCCGTTGCTGTAATACTGCTCACGGGTATCCTTGTTCCGGGTATTATGGCCAGAGAAAACTGGGATGATCATAATCGTTCGGGAAGATATTTTGCACGCGACTTCGCATGGAATTACCTGCAGAGCTGCGAAGAAAATGCAATTTTGTTTACCAACGGAGATAATGACACTTTTCCATTATGGTATCTTCAGGAAGTAGAAGGGGTACGTACGGATGTGAGAGTTTCAAATCTGAGCTATCTGACTGCCGACTGGTATATCGAACAGATGCAAAACCGGTTCTATGAGTCTGCCCCTCTTCCTGTTGTTATGACTGAGGACCAATACAGGCAGGGAACCCGTGATTATGCCTTTTTTGCCGATAACACAAAGATATTGCTCAATGATAAATACCATGCAAACAGGAATTTATTTGAGAGAGAATATGAAGATCTTTTTAACCGTTTCCTGAAGATTGTCAGGGAATCAAAAGTACCTGAGCTGGCACCTTCTGATTTTGCTGAACTCCAAAAAGGGTATGGTGATTTTCAGGTTGATAAATTTTACAGGGCTTTTGGAGCCATTGACAGAAACAAGAATTTTAATGTAAATGAGTCTGCCATGGCTGCCCTAAAACCTGCTGTTGAATCTTTTATTAAAAGGTTAGATGAAGCACATATGCCATTTAGTGCGGCAATGAATTTTATTAGGAGCGATGATCCCCGCTTTCAGAGGGGAACACCTTTCTTTCCGGGACGTAAATTTGTTATGAAGATTGATACTTCAAAACTTATAGCTGATCAAATTGTAAAGGGTAATCTGACTAACTATATTGTTCCGGAGATGAAGTGGGAATACCAGAGCAGAAGAGGAGTTTCTAAAAATAACCTTATCATTATGGATATGATCGAAGGGAACAGCAACTGGGAAAGGCCGATTTATTATGCGATCACTGCTTCAAGGGAGAATTATATGAATCTTGAAAAATTTCTCCACCGTGAAGGGTTGGCATACCGCCTCCTTCCGGCTACAGGAAAAGAAAATGATATTTTTACCGGGAATGTTAATACTGAGGTAATGTATGATAATGTCATGAACAAGTTCAGATGGGGAGGTATTAAAGATACTACTCTATTTATTGATGAAAATGTGCAGAGGATGCTGAGTAATTTCAGGTATACATTTGCCACACTTGCAAATGCACTCCTTGAAGATGGAAAGAATGACAGTGTCCGGACTGTTCTGGATAAATGTCTCCGGTTAATGCCCAATTCTGTGGTACCGTTCAATGCCTCTATTTTGCCTTTGATCCAGGTGTATTATGAGTTAGGCGACTATGAAGAAGCTAACTCCCTCGTTGAAGAACTTTCTTTTGTCCTTGACCAGGAGCTCGCCTATTTTACTGATATCCAGCTTTTCAGCCCGGTAAAATACAGTCTGATAGCAGGTGATTTCAATTTTTCCATTAGAACGTTATATAACTTGTTTTCTCTGGCCAGAAGTTATGAGCAGGAAGAGATGGCAAATGATTTGGTCATGATGGTTCAGAAGTATGACAGGAGCATGAGTTCAATGTTCCAGTAAGAATTCATTGGCATGATAATCGCAAAATCTCCCCGCTTACTCACCAGGCTGATGCCCAGGCTTACATGGAATCTGGATACAGGTCAGCGAACAGTGTATCTTACTTTTGATGACGGACCAACACCTGATATTACACCCTGGGTGCTGGATAAACTGCGCTTATATAACGCTAAAGCTACGTTTTTTGCCCTAGGGAGAAATGTGGATCATAACCCGGGAATTTTTCAGCAGATACTGGATGAAGGTCATGCAGCCGGTAATCACACCTACAGTCACCTGAAAGGATGGGGCTGTTCAAATAAAACCTATTTTGAAGATATTGAACTGGCAAACCGGCTTTTGAAAAGTAAACTCTTCCGTCCTCCTTACGGGCGGATCAAACCTTCACAGGTTACCGAACTGCAGAAACACTACCGGATAATCATGTGGAGTGTGCTCAGCATTGATTATAACCGCCGTATTTCCGGGGATCGCTGTGTGAAAAATGTAATGGAAAATGTAAGACCCGGATCAATTATCGTTTTTCATGATTCTGCCAAAGCAAGGAAAAACCTCTACCATGCACTGCCCGTTGTGCTTGAAAAACTGGCAGAAGAGGGGTATGAAATGGATAAGATAGAATAATGCTTTTCCTTAGTGTTCCTTCGTGAAATCCTTCGTGTCCTTCGTGGTTAACCTCAATACGTATTTAACCACGAAGGACACAAAGGTGGTCACAAAGGAACACAAAGGGAGAGTTTATGCCCTGAAATACCTGCGGTACGACTTTAGATGCTTGCGGTACCATGACTTGTCAAATATGTTCCTGACAAGTGTTTTTCGCAACTCCCTGTCGGTAACCGCCATTACAGGTTTTCGCAAATAACTCCTGTACATTTTTACAACAACCTGCATTCCGGTACTCAGAAGTTTTGAGCGAAGAAACAATTCATGACGATAAGGAAAGAATCCTGTTTTTCGTATTGGCATTTTCTCTTTCCTGTTTTCCGGGTAAAATGTCCTGCGCATTACTTCAAGGTATCCGGATGTTTTCCGGGGATAAGCATTCCAGGAATTGAAAACATCCCGGGGATGTATACGTGAGGATAAAAGTAACTGGTCATAAAGATTACGGAGAAATATCCTTGCATAGAAATGCCCCTGGTGTTCAAGCTGGGAATGTATGAAGTTGTGAATGATCTTATGTTGATCGGACATTACAAAAGCAGATGGGTAATTTTTTGCAGGGATTTTTGCTTTCAATACATCTTCCGGGGAAAAATGAATTTCATATCTTTTACCAACAGGGTAACGATGTAGTTCTACACTAGCATTACTGTCATCCCGAAAGAGTCTCGGATAATGTTTCCGGTATGGGGTAATTCCGGGATCATATGGTTTCCGGCTCCGGTAACCTTTCTTCTTCAGCAATTCAACAGCAGGTTCCCAGCTTTCTAAGGGGACAAGTATATCTATATCCTGTATCATCCTTTCCCCGGGTGAGGAATATAGCCCGTCAAAAATATTTCCCAGACCTTTCAGAAACATAATTTTTATATTTTCCCTGTTCAGAATACCTGTGATATCTTCCGATTGTGCAATAATGGAATTGTTTCTTTCCAGGTTAAGCGTAAATATTTTTTCCAGATGTTCGGTAATTATTCCGGGAAGTTCGGGTAATAATCCTGCTTTTTCAAGATTACGATAAATAGCGGGCAAAACAAGATGATTACTGCCTGTAGAAATAAACTTTAACCAGTTAAGACGTGGGTTGCATAGTTTTTCCAGGACAAATCCTTTTTTATCCGGATAAAGGGCAAGCGACAGTATATGTCCTGCAAGATGGTATGTCGGTGAGGAGGACATGTGCGTTTATTTTTTACTTAACATCCAATTCTTATATTAAATTGTATCGTCCTGAAAAAAGTTTACAATTTTTTGGTTAATACAATATCGTTTTCCTGGCTATTGTATTGTTGCCCCGGGGCAAGGCGCACTGCAAGCTCTGCGCCTGTTAATTAATCAATTACTCAATTACTCAATTACTCAATTACTCAATAAAAACTTTATCCTTCTTTTAAAAATATTTCCTTTATTACCTCAATCCCCTTCTCATTATCCGAATACTCCAGCTTCCAGCATTTCAGTTTCATGAACCAGTTGATGAATGATCTTGCATAATCCGGGTTATGGGACACCCATGCCTGGTCGTGAAAGAGTTTTAGTGCATCCGGGATTGATAAGGGAGTCAGGGAGCATCCGACTTTCGGATTATATTGGATAAATATTATTGTATTCACCGGCAGGGGCTTCAGTTGTTGCGGCGTAGCGACAGGTGTGTGGAGATAGCGTACGGATGAGTGGGTAAAAGGATAGAGATTATAATTTTTGTCATTCAGATTACCGTAGTAAGGAGTGAGGACATGGAAGGATCCTTGCTTTACGGAAATGGCTGCCGGAAATGGCCATGCACGTTTTGTTGATGCATCGAGAGGTATAAAATCATCAGAGACAAGACTGTGGCCTTTTGCCTGCAGAAGGGCTGCCATGGTACTTTTTCCGGAACCGCTTGCTGAAGACAGAAGTATGGATTTTTTCCCGTTGCTTACGCCCGATGCGTGTAAGAAAGACATCCAGTGCCCGGTATTTTTCTTGTACATGATATTAACAAGCTCAATGAACAACTTTTTTTTAAGCTTTATGAAATTTTCAGCTGAATCAGAAACCTCCGGAAAATCCTCACGGCGGATCATGGGAATCCCTTCGTGTTCAAAAATATCAAAATGTGCATTGGATTCAGGTAGTTCAGAGCTGTTTATCTCCAGGTGGGCGAGGGGTGGGTGGATATAATATTCGGCAGTTCGTGAACCGAAAGAAAAGGAGATATATTTGTTTTTTATTTTATAGCAGCGGGTGGAATAAGGGATGAAATGCAGGCTATTAATTGTCTCAGGTGAAAGGATTTGATCAGCATCCATTTTCAATGGTTTTTCCATTTTGCTGATGGCAGATGCGATATCGCTTACAAATTTAAGGCTGTCTTTAAATGGAAGGGGATACCGGAATGAACATCTTTTAGCTATGGTTTCTGCGGGTAAGGATTTCCTTATCAGGGTAAGAACATACCATGCCGGTTCTTCAAGGTATATCCACCGGTTGGATGATGCGAACCATACAATACGTGAAGAATTTATTTTTCTGGTGAGTATAGGGGAGGGCACAGTATGTTTTTATTGCTAAGATAAAGAAAAAGAAGGAGGCTGCCGCAATAAATTTTAACTATAATTCTTATCCTTCGTGTACCTTTGTGCAACCCTTTGTGTCCTTCGTGGTTAACCTCATAGCGTATTTTACCACAAAGGACACGAAGGATATCACAAAGGTACACGAAGGATGAAACAAAGGGTGATTTATAAAAGTAACGAACAAGACCGGGAAGGGAGAATCATTACCAGTCCCAATCAGGTGGTAAGTCAGGTGAATCTTCCCAATCCTGTCCTTTAGCCGGTCTATTGAGCAGCATCATCATAGTAGCGGCTGAAAATGCTGAAAGACCCAGGCGGGTCATGGCCTCCCGGCGACTCAGCGGGGTTTCTTTTTTATTTTTCTTATTGATCTTTTTCATTTCCGGGATATTTTTATTTAATTACACAGAGTGACACAGAGTAGATTTTTTGAATGTTTCTCTATGTCACACTGTGTAATTAATCTATTCAACAAATACTTTACCAGTTTCCAATCGTCCTTTTCCTTCAATCCTGACAATATAAATTCCGCTTTTCAGTTCGTCCACCCTGATGACATTCAGGTTTGCGGGATCGGGTTCGAGACGTGTTGTTTTCATAAGTCTTCCGGTAAGGTCAAATATCAGGGCATTGGAAGCTTCCTGAACCGGTCCCTGAATATATATTTCCTTCCCGTATGCAAAGATATTAATTTTTTGGTTATCAACGGGATTAATATCTGTAGTAGCGGTTACCAGGTGGAGGAAGAATCTGCCTGTGCCGGAGGTGCCTGAAGGAATGCCAGTGGAATAAGTTGATTCGTGTGCTTGCAGGTCAGTAAAGATCCCAAGCTGGCGATCTTCCAGTATAGCTTTATAACCTGCCGGTAAGGATGGTATTTCTGCGGAGAAGATGACAGTGCCTCCGTCGGGGATGCTTATTCCCACAGGCACTATTAATTCTGCCGTTTCCATATCCGGAAGGCACTGGATGGCAAAATTTACTCCGTTATCATACGCCAGCCTGGTATATAATTTCAATGCAGGATCACCTCCAAGGAGTCCGGCATCATAGGTTATATCAAGCCCGCGTGACATTCTTTCATTAAATGCAATTAGTGTTGAGGCTTCTTTTGTCGTTGTTTTTGCTTTAAGGTAAATAGTTGGCCATGGGGTGCGGGTTGATTTTTTATAAAAAGTAGCGGCACCTTCGTGGGCTTGCATTAAAGAAGAGAAAGTAACCTCAACATTATCTTCCAGAGCTTTAACAAGGAAACCCTGACCAGGTTGTAAATAGCCAGGTTTTATGAAGCGACCGGAAGGTTCGGCATTGTTAATTATTTTGTAATAACTGACACCTGAGACTCTGACATCAGGTTCATCCCATACATACAATCCGGCATAGCTTGAATCCAATAAAGATGCATTTTCCTCAAGGAAGTTTTCAGAAGAAGTTGCAATGTCCGTAACTCCAACAGAAGAAACAAAGGGATTCCCGATAGCATTCCATCCTTTAGATGTTCTATAAAGGGTTACATTAGGGTTGCCTGTTATTGTACTACCGGCAAAAGCAACTACACTATCATTGTCTCTCCTTAAGAGATATCCTCTGCTAACAGTAAGATTGCCCGAAGTTGAGGAAGTATAAAAATTTAACCATCCATCAGGATTCTCGCTGTAATGAGTCATACCATATGCTCCTGTGTTTGGGTTGTATGATATGTTGTTACCTGAAAGGAAACTTTGAATTCCCTGACTGGTTACGGGGGTTGCAACAATATGCCATTTATTTCCGGTGATGTAACGTTGAACTGTAGCTGAGACGGAGTTGCTGAGAATGGCTGATCCTGTGGCGGTAGCATCGGATTCGATAATAAATCCTTCTGTTCCGGCGTTATTGGTCATGGTTCCATCAACGGTAAGTTTTCCTCCTGGTTGCATAATAAGTAATGCATCTTCATCAGTGGTCAGATTGCCCTCGGCATTGATTTCTCCACCGTTATTGATTGTCAGTACTCCGGTACTATCAATTGTTAGTGTTTGACCTGATCCGACGGTTAACAATGCATCCGACTCAATATCAAGGTACCGTACTGTAACATCAGAGGAAATAACGGGATCATCAGAGACAGCAGGGATCCTGATATAAGAACCT
The DNA here is from genome assembly GCA_964454295.1 of uncultured Bacteroidaceae bacterium. GTDB lineage: Bacteria > Bacteroidota > Bacteroidia > Bacteroidales > CAYVTV01. Next base: position 14,682 of record CAYVTV010000027.1, on the reverse strand, counting down.
GATCCGGGAACAGCTTGAGGATTCCAGTTTGCGGCCGTATGCCAGTCGTTTTCATTGCCTGAGTCCCCTCCAACCCATACCGATAATGGAGGATATACCCGCAGATTTTGATTTGCGGAGGTCAGAGGATCTGTATCGGCCGAATCTGCTACTGTCAGCACATGAGTTCCCTCGATTGTTGAAGTGTATCTGAAACTGGCCTCAGAATCATCAACGGGAATAATCAGATAAGTAGTGTCTGCAATATTGTCAGCATCCCTGAAGACTCCTGCGGAGTCGCTTTTAAGGGTTACAATAACTTCTTCTGAACTGACGGCTATGTTATCGTAAGTATCCTGGAGCTGGACTGTAATAATTTCAGATGTGTCCCCTGAGAATATGCTACGTTCGGGTGTGATAAAAGTAATTTTGCTTGCAGCTAATGCGGTAACAATTAACTCCTGATCATCTCCGGTAAGTGATCCGGCATTATCGTCCACAGATATTGTGTGTGTGTCGGCAAGTGTGGTTGTATATCTGAAACTTGCAACAGAGTCACCATCAACAATATTCACCTGGGTGATATTTGTTGCATTCAATGAATCACGGAAAATACCTGTTAGATCAGAGCTGAGGTTTATGGTGGTTGTCCCGGAACTCACTGCGGTATTATCAAATAAGTCATATAATTTAAGAGATATAATATCAGAAGTGTCTCCTGCTGAAATTTCCTGAGGATCGGTTGTAATAATGATCTTAACAGGGGCAGCAGGGGTAACGACCAGGTTCTGGGTATCTCCATCAAGAACTTCTGCATCATCTTCGGCGGAGAGTTCGTGTATTCCAGGTACATTTGAAGTATATCTGAAGCTTGCTTCCGACATTTCATCTCCGATAACAATTGAGGTAATAGTGTTTTCATCTGCCACATCCCTGAATTGGCCTGTCAGGTCGGAGCTGAGATTAACAGTTGTTTCTCCGTCCCCGGCCACTTCATTTCCATATTCGTCCTGTAGCTGAATGGTAATAATATCTGAAGAGCTACCTGCTGATATGGTATCCTGAGGCGTTATAAAAGCGATTTTGCTGGCAACCAAGGGATTAACGGTAAGGTTTTGGTTAATACTGGAAAGTGGATCAGTTTCTGCATTATCCGATACAGTGAGTTCATGAATTCCTGCTGTGGTTGAGGTAAACCTGAAACTGATCTCAGATTTACCGTCCGGAATAATTACTTCTGTGATATTGCTTGTATTTATTGAATCACGGAATACCCCGGAAAGATCAGTTTCGAGGCTGAAAGTTGTGCCGCCGTTACTGAGTGCCACATTATTGTAAATATCCCTTAATTGAATAGTAATAATATCAGATGTATCACCGGCTGATATTGTGTGAGGTTCAGTGGTGAAAACAACAGTATCCGGAGCCAGTGGATTCACTGTAATTTCCTGGCTGTCACCAGGTAAAGGATCAACCGTAACAGTATCATTTACCGAAAGAGTATGAGTTCCCGCAATAGTTGAAGTATACCTGAAACTAATTTGTGATTCGCCGGAAGTAATTATTACTTCTTCAATGTCAGAATCATTTAAGGCATTGCGGAATACCCCGGTAGTGTCTGATTCAAGGCTGATCACTGTGTTTACACCTCTTGTTGCAGGATTATCATAATCATCCTGGAGTTGCAGAGTAATGATATCGGATGTATCTCCTGCTGAGATTTCGTGTTCCGGGGTAGTGATAACGATCTTTGAAGCGGCCATTGCGTTCACCGTAATATTCTGGCTTGCTTCTTTTATTACCTCAGCGTTGTCAGAAACGGTTATCTCATGAATGCCGGTTGAAGTTGAAGTGTATCTGAATACGGCGATGGAATCGCCATCGGCAATTGTCACCTGGGTAATATTTCCGGTATTGGCCTGATTACGGAAAACGCCTGAGGCATCATCGGTTGCAAGGTCAAGTGTTGTAACACCACTACTTACAGCAACATTGCCAAAGATATCATATAGTTTAACAGTGATAGTATCTGACACATCACCTGCATTTATAGTCCGTTCGGGTGTTATAAAAACAATGGTATCAGGGGAGGCGGCTACCACGGTAACATCTATTGTCCTGGCACCAGTTATACTTTCAATAGTGATGGTTAATGTATGGGTATCTGCAGTTTTGAGTAAAAGATCTGTAATAGTGGTTGCACCGGAAGTAAAACTCAGTGTGCCGTCAAAAAGAATCCCGTCTTCATTTTCTCCTTCTGTGTCAATATTGCTGTTTACAGTTACATCCAGATTGCCATCAAGATCATCTCCGGAGAAATCTGTAGCATTGGTAATCCCAAGATCAAATTCCACACCTGCCGTGAGTTCTCCGGGATCTGTTATATCAAAACCTGACTGGTCAAAAACAAGCAAACTGTTATTTCCGCTGTTATAATCATTTTCAATCCATTCTGCCGAACGGGCAGAAGCTGAAATCCGCACTTCATCAATAATACCGGTAAATTTAGATCCTATTACAATATTATTAGAATTACTGCTAATACTTCCTGATTTGTTTTTTGACCTTTTTAATTCTCCATTTACAAACAGGCACAGTGAGTCCTGATTATATGTCATGACTACATGCTGATATTCTCCTGTATTTGCAAGGGTTTGAATGGAGTCGTTATTTATATAGGCAATAAAATTATTATTGCATACTTCCAGCTGGTAAGCACTTCGTCCTTTACCAACAATAACGGGACTGGTAAATCCGTAGCAACTCAACTGGTTTGCCTCAATTAACTGGCGATCAGTAGAACTAAGTACTGTATCATACAATATGATTTCCGCAATATAAGCATTTGAAAGAGGGTCAGTATCATTTTCATTAGCTCCGACTCTTATTTTTGTTGAGGCATAACCTGACCCCAGATCGAGTGCTTTTGCATTGTTTCTTTCATTACCGGTTTGTGTGCCATTGGCATAAATACGCATTTGAGAACTAGTTCCGTTATTATAATACGTTCCGGTTTGTACTTTTAAATCTGATATAAAACTACCAATTGAACTTATATCATTTTCCCATAATCTTATGTTTGTATAAGGTAAATCAAACATTGCCAGGTAATAGAATCCTACGCTCAGGCCTCCCTGGGCGCTGTTTGTACCAATAATAACAGGTACCTCAGATATAGTCCCGTCAGTTGTCTGCTCCCATACAATATTCATTGACACATCAGGATATTGGTCACCCATATCTACAGTTCCATCGAGATAATGTTCATTAAATTTCACCATTGGTTTATTGCTGGATGTAAGAATTTCTCCATCCACAACAATAAGGGGTTGTAATTCCTGATCAGTTTGTTCCACATCCTGCCCATTCCCGCTTTGATCATACCATATTTTTACGAATCCGCTATCTGTACCACCTGTCCCTACATGTGTGAGAAGGGCATCAATATCCAGCATTCCGTCATCGTCAAAACCTATATCAGCTTCATTGTCATCGGAAGATCTTCTGATCCTGACTGCAGAACCTGAGTAATCAGCAGTTAATTTTCGGAGACTATATGCGGCAACTGCACCTGTAACCTCATCCAGGACAGGGGTTGGGCTTTGAGGTTTAACCCAGGCGCTCAGTGTAATAGCGCTGGGATTAGAAAAGACAGATGAAACAGTAACATTATCGTTAATACCATTAAAACTCTGCGCTTTTCCTATATTTCCGTTAACTTCATCAGGGTTATTTTCTCCGACTTTTGCGCCGTAATAAAAGGTGGATTTGCTGTTTGGAATATACCAGTTCCCAAAAACTTCAGTATCCTTCATATGCCATACAGTCCTGTAATTACTGTCCCACGCCCCTCCGGATGTGTTGGCTGCATCTGTTGCATCAGGATTCCCGTAATACATGTACATATCCCCGGAGGTTTTCACCCAGTAAACCGCGTTTTCATTTACAGCATCATGTATCTCACGTTCGAAAGTAAGGGGAATGTCGTCGAGATCAGTAAAGCGGATATCAGAACCATCGGATTCGGCCTGTGAAAAATCAAAATTGTCAGTTGTAAGGATCACAGCTACAGGAAAATCGGAGAGGGTTCCCTGTACAACAGTTGTATCTATTACAAGCTTTTTTACATAATTCCATCCTTCAGGCTGACCAACCATTGTTTGCAGGCTTACAATGCCGGCCAGAATAAAAAGTATAATTGTTTTCTTCATAATTTCAGCGGTTTAGATGATAACCAACGAACCTAAAAACATCTGTAAAGATAGTTTGGTTAAGATAAAAGGATAAAATGCAGATTCCTGCATAAATCCTTAGTTGCCAACATATATTAAACGTATGTAAAGAACAAAAGGTTGCATGGTTAAACTACAAAGAACGTTTTAATAATTCAGGTATTTAACAACAATAATTCTAATCAAAAATAGCAACATCTGAATTATAAAATCTTATGACCCTTTGCAGATAACGGTTTGCAACTTTTAATCCTCTAATTTTCAACAATAAATAAAGAATAAAAATATTCCAAAAAAATGGGAAATGCAATTTTCAGGTATAAATTTTCGAAGGGGAGTTTGACGAATGAGTGGATTTGAGGGACGGGGGAGTTATGGGAATCCTATTTAGGTTACACAGAGGGACACAGAGAGACACAGAGAATTTGTTTTTTATGATTGAAAACAGTGGTTACCTGAAAAACAGTATAACCCTTACCCGTTTTCTCTGTGTCCCTCTGTGTTTCCCTGTATTTCTCTGTGACTCTCTGTGTCCCTCTGTGTCTCTCTGTGTCATTCTGTGTCTCTCTGTGTCATTCTGTGTTTCCCTGTGTCCCTCTGTGTTTCCCTGTGTCCACTGTAATGATCTGCCCGTTTTTTTATATCTTCGCACAAAAAACAACCCATCATGAATATTCTCATCCTCGGTTCCGGCGGCCGCGAACATGCTCTTGCACGGAAAATATTTAAAAGCCCGCTTCTGTCGAATCTGTATATTGCTCCGGGAAATGCAGGCACTGAAGAATGCGGTATAAATATACCGGTGAATATTGAAGATTTTCAAGCTGTTAAGACAATAATTATTGATAAGGATATTCATCTTGTGGTTGTTGGCCCGGAGGCCCCACTTGTCGCGGGGGTGAGTGATTTTATTAAGAGTGACCCGGATCTGAAATACATTCCTGTTATTGGTCCCGACAGAAAAGGAGCGATGCTGGAGGGGAGTAAGGATTTTGCCAAGAAGTTCATGTTCAGGAATAATATTCCCACTGCGCGATATGGCTCCTTTACTGTAGAAACTTTGCAGGAGGGTAAAGCTTTTCTGAGAAATATGCAACCTCCCTATGTGTTAAAAGCAGATGGTCTGGCCGCCGGAAAGGGTGTGTTGATAATAGGCTGCCTTGCTGAAGCTGAAAGGGAGCTGGAAGATATGCTAAAGGGAAAATTCGGCCGGGCCGGTAATCGTGTGGTTATTGAGGAGTATCTGAGTGGCATTGAGCTTTCGGTTTTTATTTTAACTGACGGGGAATCCTTTGTACTGCTGCCTGAAGCCAAGGATTACAAACGCATCGGTGAGGGAGATACAGGCCTCAATACCGGAGGAATGGGAGCCGTATCACCTGTGCCATTTGCGCAGGGAGATTTTCTGGTAAAAGTCGGGGAAAGAATTATTAAACCTACTGTTGAAGGGTTAAAGAAAGAAGGAATTCCTTACATTGGATTCATTTTTATTGGACTGATGAATTGTGGGGGCGACCCTTATGTCATTGAGTACAATGTCCGGCTTGGTGATCCGGAATCGGAAGTGATTCTGCCTCGTATCAAATCCGATCTGTTGCAGATGCTTGTTGCAACTGCGAAGAAAGAACTGAAAAATTTCAGGATATCAATTGATCCGCGAACTGCCTGTACTGTTATGCTGGTTTCCGGAGGTTATCCGGGGAATTATGAGAAAAATAAAATGATAACCGGATTGGACAAAGTGGAGGACAGTATATTATTTCATGCAGGCACATCGAAAAAGAACGGGAATATAGTAACTTCCGGTGGCAGGGTCATCGCCGTAACCTCATTGGCAGATACAATGAAGGAAGCTCTGGCAATATCCTACCGTAATGCTGAAAAAGTTGTTTTTGAAGGGAAATATTACAGGAGGGATATCGGGTTTGATTTGTAGTTAAATAATAACAAAATGAAAACAATTTACAGGTTATTTGCAGAAGGTAATTCATATAATGCAGTAGCGATCATGTTTCTTGCTGTGTTATTGTGGGCACCTTCATTTTTTAGCCGGCAATTTGTTCCTTTACATTTCTCTGTTGAACCTATGCCCTTATATGGGTGGTTATCTGATCTTCCTGAAAAGAATGAATACCTGTCTAAGGTATTTGCTTTTATCCTTCTTCTCTCCGGTGCTTTATTACTCAATTATCTCAATACACGTTATATACTGGTTAGCCGGAGAAGTTTCCTTCCCTCGTATTTTTTGATTGTGAGCGTTTCATCTTTCCCGGATTTACAGCAATTGGATCCGGTACTGCTATCAATGATATTCCTGATCCTGACAGTTCATGTATTATTTTTGGCTTATAAGGCGGAAGAAGATTCACTCAGGTTTTTTGAGGCCGGAATGCTGCTGGGGACAGGAAGTTTGTTCTTTGCTCCTCTGCTGTGGTTCATCGTTTTTATTTGGATAACAACATATATTATGCGGCCCTTCTTTTGGAGAGAATGGCTGTATCCTTTATTGGGTATACTTGTTCCATATATACTTACATGGGGATATTATTATGTTTTTCTGGATGAGGGGATAAAACTAATCACCTTACTGGCAGGAAATATTATTCCTGAATTTGTATCCGTTGATTTAAGCTGGCTCAGCCTGGTCACTTATTCCTATCTGTTACTTGTTATATTTATTTCGAGTTTTTATATGATAAAAGTCTTCCAGTTCCGGAAGGTATATTTAAGGATATATTTCCAGGTTTTTTTCTGGTTGTTTATTTCAGGATTCATACTATTGTTTTATGTAAGCGGCTCTGTAAACACTATATTTTATCTTATTATGATCCCGGCATCCTTTCTGTTAACGAATTATTTCATCGAAAGCAAACAATCTGCCGGCAACCGTATACTGTTTCTTTTCGGCTTGCTGTTAGCTATTCTTATTCAGATAAATGAATTTTTCGAATTATTATAGAACCGGAAATAATAAGCTGACATTTTTATTTGTTAACAGGCGAAGGCAGGATGCTTCGAAAAAAGGAGTTTCGGCAATGTAATAAAAAAGGGAAATTTTTGAAAATGAGTAATTTGTAAAAAAGTCTTCGTTAAAGTCGGTTCCGCCTGAGCGGGAGAATATTTGGGGGAATTTACTTCCAGAGTGGGCTCAGAATTTAAATCTTATACGGTGCCCGCCCCCTGATTTATGTAAATCGAAATATTTAAGAGAGGCTTGCAATATGGGTTGCAATGCTCGATTTCAGATTCCCGGCTTTGTTTTTATGTATAATATTTTTCTTAGCCAGTTTATCCAGCATTGAAAATACTTTTGGTGCAAGTTCAACAGCAGCTTCCTTTTCTGAAGTGCTGCGCAACTGCTTTAAAGAGTTCCGCATACTTTTGGCATAATAGCGATTCTCAACACGTTTTGTTTCGGTCTGCCGGATCCTTTTCTTTGATGACTTGTGGTGTGCCATATAATGGGTTATTATTTTTACTATAGTTTTAATTTTAGGGACTGCAAAATTAAATATTATTTTTAATTATAAAAATTTTTATAGATTTGAATGTAGTAATAGTTTGTTAAATACAAAAAACACAAAGGCACAAAAGCGCAAATTATTGATTATAAATATAAAACATCGTACTGTAATGAATTAGCAAAACGCTCATTTATTTGTGTGGTATAAAATATTAATGAACTATTGATAAAAAGATCAGTATAACAATAACCTGTTTAATTCACATAACTATGAAAATATTATTGATTACCACTGCATTTATGCCATTACTGCTTTTTGCACAGGAAAAATTTGACGGAGATACTTACAAAACTTCAGCCGGCACATTGAAAATTTCATTTATTGGGCATGGAACACTGATGTTTGAACTTGATAAACTGGTTATCCATGTTGATCCGGTTATGAGGGAAACTGATTACAGTAAAATGCCCAAAGCTGATTTGATACTGGTAACGCACCATCATGGGGATCATCTGGATATGATGGCAATAAATAATATAAGGAAGGCTGAAACCCGTATAATAATGACTCCAAAATGTTGTGAAATGCTTGAGAATCAAGGAAAAATTGAAATAGTGAGGAACGGGGATAAAATAAACTTCGGAGATATTCTGATTGAAGCAATTCCTGCGTATAACATTGTACACAAAAGGCCAAGCGGAGACGTTTTTCACATTAAAGGGGAAGGGAACGGATATGTATTACAATTCGGAGATACACGCGTACTGGTTGCCGGTGATACGGAAAACATTCCTGAAATCAAAAATCTGAAAGATATTGATATTGCATTTCTCCCGATGAATCTTCCCTATACCATGACTCCTGAAATGGTTGCTGATGCTGCAAGAGCTTTCCGGCCGGGTGTGCTCTACCCCTATCACTACGGAAACACTGATACAAGGAAGCTGGTTGAATTGCTCAAAGAAGAAAAAGATATTGAGGTGAGGATACTGAAAAAGAAATAAGAAAATTCGTGTTATTCAGGTATTTCTGAAAATAATCCTGTCAATTTTCATTTTTTTCTCTTTATAAAAGAAAACTACACGCATATCAGATTTTGCACCGGTTTCAGGTGATGAAATTTCCATCCAGTCCCATGTTCTGATTTTAATTTTAAATGGAATGTTATTTCCTTTCATTCCTTTTACGGTCAGCAGATAAAAAAAATCATGAACAGTATTGCCCTTTTCATAAATAAAGGTTATCTGGTTCAATCTTTCCAGCGGGAAGGTTTTTTCGTATACCCCGGGGTCATTTATTTTTTTCCTGTAGTACCCTGTTGAATAATAGTGCAGTTCAAGATATAATACATCAACACCGGTCAGTTCAACGGTGCTTCCGTCTGTATAATATATAGTACCTGAAATTTGTGTTAAAGCAGTTTCAGGGAACAGAAAAAATAAAATAAAGATAATGACACGGAATAACCTGATCATTTTCTTTCAATTAGGTAAAGTAGTTGTTACAAAGGTAAAAAAAGGCAATATAAAATTCCGGTTTCATAACTTTGATTTTGTATTTTTTAATTACATTTGTGCGGGATCTGGTTTCAAAGGCGCGTATAGTATGCCTGAGAATGAAAAGAGAATCCGGTGTAATCATTATCGGGGTATAGTTAATGATGAGTCCGGAGCTGTTCCCGCAGCTGTAAGTCCTTAACAACGCTTTTTGAACTCAATGCCACTGTTACCCGCCACAACTATTACAAAGGCGGGTGTCCGTATTACCAATGGATAAAATCCTTCCTCGCTGAGGCTTCGAAGGATGAAATGGGAAGGCTCAAAAAGTAGGACAAGCCAGAAGAACTGCCAGAATCGTTTAAATGTGTTTTGCTTTCGGTGAAAAAGCAAAAGATGATTCCGAAATTATTTGAAATCATTTTTTACTTATTCGAAAGTCAGCTTTGCGAGGGTTGTTATGGGACACAAGTGCCTTATTTCAAAACACTTGTTTGATCCCGTGATCCCTTCTTCGTTATACTTTAGAATATAATCAATATGAAGCGAATTAACAGGTTGTATTTGAATTTTCTGGTATGTACAGGTTTGATACCGGCATTCCTTGCCGCACAGGATAATCCTGATTTCTGGCAGGGGGATACCTTAAGAATTGGAGAGGTTACTATTTTGCATCAGAGAAATATTGCAGAAACAGGCATCTCAAAAAGTGAAATCGATTCTCTGGTATTGGAGAAAAAAGCGTTACGATCGCTCTCCGAAGTGTTGGCAGAACATTCACCTGTATTCATTAAGTCGTATGGAAGAGGTACCTTGGCAACGGCATCTTTCAGGGGTACTGCACCATCACATACCAAGGTTAACTGGAACGGAATGGAGATTAACTCCCCCATGCTGGGAATGACAGATTTCTCTCTTATACCGGTATATTTTGCCGATGACATCACTCTTTTCCATGGCACCGGTTCAATGAGGGAAACAGGTGGAGCGTTGGGAGGACTGATAAGTCTGAATACAAAACCTGACCCGGGAAAAAAATATTCAGGAAGTTTTGTTCAGGGTATCGGTTCATTCGGCTCTCTGGATAATCTGTTAAAAATTAATATCGGGGAAAAACAATTCCACTCAGGAACAAGGATATTTTATAGCCACTCTGATAATGATTTTACATTTATTAACAGGGATATTATTGATTCTGTCGATATGGAAACAGGAGAAAAATTTCATCCGGTACAAAAAAATAAAAATGCCGGGTATTCACAATACGGTATTTTGCAGGAATTATATTACCGTCCTGGGAGCAGGGATATGCTGAAATTAAGTATCTGGAAGCAAAAGTCAGATAGGTTTATTCCGGGGTTGACTGCGGATGAATCTGGTAGTGATGGAGGGAAAGGTCAGCAGGCAGATGATATTCTCCGGCTTATTGCGGCATGGAAGCACTACGGAGAGAAAATGCAGGTTGAATATCTCAGCGGGGTGAATGTACAGGATTTAAGCTATCTCTTTTCCAGTGATGTTTCAGGACTTGGGTTATTAGAGCTGGTTAATTCTGATGCCTCGTCGATTTCTTTTAGTAACAGGGCTGAAGTAAGTTACAATAGAGATCAAAGCAATGTTTTTCATAGCCGCATTTCATGGACAGCTGACCGGGTGAAATCTAATGAGGCAGTTTCAATGACGGGATATGATGAACATCGTCACAGGACTTCGTTTCTGATAAGCTGGAACCGGCAATGGGGCGAAAAGGTACGTTCTGCAGTCAGCATAGGAGAAGAAATGTCGGGAAATGAATGGTCACCGGTACTTTATAACCTCAGCGCAGAGTATCATCTGCTGGATAATGACAGGTTTTATCTGCAGGGAGGTATTGCACGAAATGTAAAATTCCCCGGATTAAATGATCTGTTTTTCCAGCCCGGGGGAAATCCTCTGTTAAAAAATGAAACAGGTATTAATAAGGAAATAGGACTGAAAAGGAAAATCATCCTGCCTCAGGTACAGTATAATTTCAGCATGATTTTTTATCACACCGGAGTTAATGACTGGATTTTATGGCTTCCCACTTTTAAAGGGTACTGGGAGCCGCGGAATATTGAAAGAGTAGAAATATCAGGCGTGGAATGTTCTGTTGCGTTAAGCGGTACTGCCGGTTCCGTTTCCTACAGGGTGAGGACCGATTATGCTTTTTCCAGTTCAAAGAACCAGTCAGGTGCAACAGGTTCTGCAGATATGTCTGTGGGGAAACAGTTGCCTTTCATCCCTCTTCATTCGGCAAATATTCTGGCAGATGTTTCAGGAAAGGGATGGTCGCTGACCTGGCTGTGGAATTATTTCAGTGAGAGGTTTGTTAATTCTTCCAACGACTATTATTCATCCAGGGATTACTTATATCCTTACTTCATGAATCAGCTTTCTGCGGGTAAGAACTTTATAATTTCCCGGTGCAGGGCGGATATAAGTCTGAACATCAATAACCTGTTTAATGAAGAGTACAGGAGTGTGCTGCAGCGGCCAATGCCGGGCAGAAACTATACGTTAATGTTAAAAATAAGTTTATAATGAGAATCCCATACACTATAGCACACAACAGGTATATGAAAAGCTCATATCTGCACCTCGCAGGATTGCTTTTAGTTTTTGTTGTAATGCAGACGTCATGCATGAATGATGAACTATGGATTGAACGGAATAAACCTAATCTGAAAGCCCACGAAATAGAAGAGCAGAGAGGAGTAATCATTTTAAATGAAGGAAACTTTAATTATGGGAATACATCCTTATCATTTTACAATATTACTTCCGGGAAGGTGGAAAATGATGTCTTCTATCGTCAGAACAGTGTGCCGTTGGGAGATGTGGCACAATCGGCCAGGTTGTTCAACGGACTCCTTTATACTGTAGTAAATAACTCGGGAAAAATAATGGTTATGAATATGGGGAAATATTCTTCATTAAAAGCCTTTGAATATGTTGGCAAAATTACAGGGTTGATTTCCCCGAGATTTGTCGAAATAGTGAGTGAGAACAAAGCATACATAAGCGATATCTATTCCAGAAAGATCACTGTTTTCAATCCGCAAACACTCAAAATTACAGGTGAAATCTCAACCATCGGTAATTCCACGGAATATAACCGCCATTCAACCGAGCAGATGATCATTTACGACAGCCTTGTTTTTACCAACTGCTATAATTTTGATGATCAGATACTGGTAATAAATACCAATACCGATAAAATTATTGACTCCATTCAGGTTTTGAAGCAGCCTTCAGATATGGTTTCCGACAGGAACGGGAAACTATGGGTGCTTTGTGACGGGGGCTATTATGGAAGTTCATTCTGGGATGGGCTGGCCGGGCTGGTTCGTATAGATATGGCAACACGTGAAATAGAAGAAACATTTATTTTCCCTTTTACCATCTGGCCACGACAACTACGTATAAACGGAAGCCGTGATATGCTTTATTATATTAACGGTGACATCTGGAAGATGAGTATAGATGCAGAAATCCTGCCGGAAACATCCTTTATTCCTGCCGGCGGCAGATTTTTTTACAGTCTGGGTGTTGATCCGGTAACATCTGAAATTTATGTGGGTGATGCGGTTGATTTTGTCCAGCCGGGAATCGTTTACAGGTTTCATCCTTCGGGTGAAGTGACGGATACAATAAGGGTAGGGGTTAATCCGGGGTATATAATAATTATGGGAGATAAGATGTGAGAAGGGACAAAGGGGACGAAGGGGACGAGTGACTGGTGACGTGAGTAATTGTGTAATCGAGTAATTGATTAATCGAAGGGGGAATGCACTGTAGAGACGCACGGCTGTGCGTCTTTGCAAGAAAAACCCCTTGGTTTCAATAAAATAGCCAGGGGTGACAACGCCTGGAAAAATGATGGAATGAGAATCTGTTGTACAGGGGCAGTCTCATAAGTTAAAATATGCTCAACCACAAAGGGCACTAAGGATAACACAAAGGACACAAAGTATTGCATATCAAAGATATATACTTCGTGTCCTTTGTGCGTACTTAGAGTCCTTCGTGGTTAAAAACATTTATGAGACAACCCCTTAACAACGAAATAATATCGATTGGGTTATTGAGGCAGCTAAGGCAGAGTATAGTAAATTTTTAATTCCGGATGAAGGCGTGGTTCAGGGAAATCGCTGGAAGCAAACCTGAAGCCGGGGAACTGTTCTGTCGGGTATAGTTTCAGAAGCATACCGTAATTCGGAATATCAGTCATGTTCATCATATCCACTGGTGCATACAAGCGGGTTACATCGATAGTAATATAATTCAGATTACTGCTAAAAGGAGTGATATATACCTGGTTAGCCTCAATTGTTTTAGGCTGGTTATTCCAGGTGACCTTATATTCTTCCCATGGTTCCACAATCTGTTGAAGTACGGCTCCGTACCAGGGTTTAATACTGCTGATGGGACTTTCTGCCCCGTCATAATCCCAGGGAATGGGTTTGTCATAAAACAGGGTAAGTGCTACTCTGCGTATTTGGGCACTTTTAGGGAGAGCATTAAGGTTAAACCATATAAGGCTTCTGTTTGACCTCATCACAGTGAGGATGGGTTCTGACATGAAAGTAGCTTCAAAAAAGGGATGATCGCCAAAATTTTTATCCGGATCGAGGTTTGATATCATTGCATCTTTGCCTTCCCGAGGGCCGGGTTTAAGGGTAAGAACATTAACCTGGTTTTTGTTGAAAGGTATAATTATCGGGTTATCTTTGGAGCTGGCGAATAATTCACGTGCGGTGAACCGTAATTTCACCGGAGGAAAGCCTTCCTTTTCCCCGACAAGAATATAATATTCAGAACCACCCCTGATCTCAAGTTTATTTACTGCAGCTTCCAGCTTAAAGCTATGTTGCCAGCCATTAAGAGCATATACTGTCAGTAAGGCTTCTGCAGGAATTCCGGGAGGCATCATTCTGGTACTGTCATCGCTGATTACTGCCATTATATAGAAAGGCAGAGGTTTTACCACCTGGAACCCGAATGCGGCATAACCGAAGTCTACAGGGGATTCATTTACCACAGCCAGTACTTCCGGGACAACTCGTGTAACTGTTTCAGGAGAAATAACAAAACCAATGGGAAGGCATGTGTTAACGAGATATGATTTTGGAGAACCTTCCATTGGGGCAGCAAAGACTACCCTGCCTTCAGGGTTAATAACCATAAATTTCGTCAGGTTGTAACTTCCGGTATTCAGCTCAATTTTGTTACTGACAAATCCACTTCCGAAATTAAAAATAGGGATCAGTTCATCCTCAAGAACTACAGTCCCGTTTTCATTTACCACCGTGATAAGGATATGATGGGAGGTTACAACCGGTGGGTCAGTCACGGAAGTATCGCCGGGTAGCGTATCATTTAGGGCTGATTTGAAGAAATCATCATAGGAAAGTGTGCTGATAGAAATTTCCAGAGATCCTTTCCCTGCATTGTCCGGGAATAAACTTTCGCATGCATGAAAAGTCCCTG
>CAYVTV010000026.1:0-23492 GCA_964454295.1 uncultured Bacteroidaceae bacterium | reverse complement strand
TTCGATTACCGTCAGGAGGTGATAATAGTTATCCCGGTTTAGTTATTGTCAAAGATAGATTATACGTTTCTTATTATTCTTCACATGAAGGACATACAAACATTTATTTTGCTGAAATTCCTCTGTCTTTGATTATAGGTATGACAAATTCTCCTCCTACTGAATAAATAACAATATTTAAAGATGAAAAAACTATTTTATATTTTGTTTATAACAATTTTGATGTCTTTTGGATTAGTTTGCTCAACTCAGAAAAGTAAAAAAGATATATCAGTAGAATCAATACCCGTTTTTATTGTAGATCCTTTTTGGCCTAAACCTTTACCTGACAATTGGTTACTTGGTCAGGTATCGGGAATTGCCGTTGATAATAAAGATCATATATGGATAGTTCACCGGCCTAACTCATTGGGTTTGGATGAAGGAGGTCCGGCATGGCAATCAATGAAACTACCTTTTACTCCTGCTCCTCCTGTTATTGAGTTTGATACAGAAGGAAATGTAATTCAGGCCTGGGGAGGACCAGGTGAAGGTTATGACTGGCCAAAAGGAGAGCATGGAATCTTTGTTGACCATAATAATAATGTTTGGATTGGTGCAGCATATGGTAAAATTAATTATGATCAACACATATTAAAATTTACATCAGATGGCACATTTTTATTTCAAATAGGAGAATCTGAGAAAACAGGTGGGAGTAATGACACTGTACTTTTAGGGCGACCTACTGATTTTGCTGTAGATCAAATCGAAAATGAAGTTTATATTTCTGATGGCTATTTAAACCACCGTGTTATTGTTTTTGATGCAAATACCGGTAAGTATAAACGACATTGGGGAGCCTATGGCAATAAACCAAATGATATTAAACAAGCTCCGTACAATC
Organism: uncultured Bacteroidaceae bacterium; assembly: GCA_964454295.1. GTDB lineage: Bacteria > Bacteroidota > Bacteroidia > Bacteroidales > CAYVTV01. Next base: position 22,606 of record CAYVTV010000026.1, on the reverse strand, counting down.
CCAATAATCCTCCTCCTTCACAATTTGGAGAAGTACATGCACTAGTGATCTCCAATGATGGACTAGTTTATGTTTGCGACCGAAACAATAATCGTGTTCAGGTTTTTAAAAAAAATGGAGACTTCCTTTTTGAGAAGTTTGTTGCTAAAAACACATTAGGACTTGGTTCCGTATGGGATATAGACTTTTCTCATGATCCCCGGCAAAGTTTGATTTATGTTGCAGATGGAACTAATCAGTGTGTGTGGATATTAAACCGTGAAAATTTAGAAACAATTGGAAAATTTGGACGAATTGGACGTTATGCCGGTCAATTTATGTGGGTACATAATTTAGTTGTAGATTCAAAAGGTAATATATTTACTGCTGAAGTTTACACAGGAAAACGTGCACAAAAATTTATATATAGTGAAACTAAATGAGGTTGATTTAATATTGATATATATCTGCAATTGTATTAAAAATTTGAATTAAATTATTATGAATAAATTAAAAATTAGTATTTTAATAATATCTGTTTTAGTTTTTTTATCAAAACAAAGTTTTGTATCAGGCCAAGATTATAATCCTGATAAATATAAGTCTAAAAAACAAACAATTACATCCGTCAGGATTGCAAGCGCTTCTATATTGCCTTCAAAGTGGGAAAAAGAAATAAATTGGAACCGTATTAATACAATGGTGCGAAAAGCAGCCATTGAAGGGGGGGCAAATGTGGTTGTTACACCGGAAGGAATATTGGAAGGCTATGTGATTATGGATGTAAGCGATAGTAAAGACATTGATGAAAAAACAGAATTAATCGAGAGATTTAAAACAGTTGCTGAACCGATAAATGGCCCTTATATTCAAAAAGCATGTAATCTTGCCAAAGAATTAAAAATTTTTCTTGTGCTGGGATTTCTTGAATCAAGCGATACAAAGCTTTATAATACAGCAATTTTAATTGATCCGGATGGAGATATCATTGGAAAATATCGCAAAACACATTTTTATCAAGGTTATGATGTAAATCCTGAAGATTACATTCCTGGGGATGAGTATCCTGTCTTTGATACTCCATTTGGAAAGGTTGGGATAGTTATTTGCTACGATCGGCAATTACCTGAACCGGCAAGGATAATGGCATTAAAAGGGGCGCAAATCCTGATTGTTCCGTCTTATGGAGGTTATTCTGACGATAACGGATGGAATACGGCACTTATGAGAACAAGAGCTTATGAGAATGAATTACCGGTGATATTTTGTAATCCTTTTCAAAGTCTACTGATTGATGAGGATGGAAATATCAAAGCTATTGGCAATGCTGGTGAAGTTATATATTATGAGGTAAACACAACCCCTAAAGATGTCGAACCCCGCTTTAAAAGACGAAGAAGACCTGAAACATATAAAGAACTAATTGAACTTCGGTAATTTTGAGATCAACGATAAGTATTTAAAAATTCCGGGATATTCTCGTTTCAAAGAATTAAAATTTAATATTTATGATAGATATTATAAAAATATTAGTGAGTCGGGTTTTAACCAGAACTATGATTTTAAGAACAGTTAATCTGATGATGATCACAGTATTATTCATTACGTGCAAATCACCTAAGAAAGCAAAGCCTAACATCCTATATATTTTTACAGATGATCAAAGTATTCGAAGTGTGAGCTGTTATCCTGAATCGCTTGGTTGGGTTAGTACACCCAACATAGATCAGCTTGCCAAAGAAGGCGTAAGGTTCACTGATGCTTATATTGGTAGCTGGTGTATGCCTTCACGTGCTACAGCTTTAACCGGGAAGCTTCAGCATGGGATACAGAGTATGCGGATGGTAGGTAATTATCCCGGTTGTACTTATAATCCTGATGAGTGTCCATTTTGGCCTGAAGTATTCCGCATGAATGGATATTATACAGGAATGATCGGGAAATGGCACACAGGAGACGATCATGGTCATGGTCGTGTCTGGGACTATTCTGCTGTTTGGGATCATACACAACGCGAAATATATGGTGGATACTTTACTGATCAGAAGATCAGTTTCAATGGAGGTACTCCTGAAGCTGTTGGAGGGTATTCAACAGATAACTACACAGAATGGGCAGTAACTTTTCTTCAAGATCGTGCTAAGGACCAAAGTAAACCATGGTATCTTTGGATGTGTTATGATGCTGTACATGAGCCATATACTCCAGCAGAAAGGCATCTGGCTAACTATAAAAATGTTCCTTCTGTTACGGTTCCAAAGGACATTTTCCCACCACGTTCTACTAAACCAACTTACATGAAAAATTATGGAGTTTGGGAGAAAGACAATGAAGGAAACCCAGTTTCCTATGATGCGGTTTTATACCCATCACTGGAAGGTGGAAGGGGAAATGAAGGGAAGTTGGTTAGTTTGGATGAGGCTGTAAAGAAATATAATAGGTCTGTGTTAGCTTTGGATGAAGGTGTTGGAAAGATCATCAAAACGCTGAAAGAAACAGGACAACTTGATAACACATTGATTGTCTTTGCATCTGATCAAGGTTTCGCATGGGGACAGCATGGCTTCGCATGGAAATATGCTCCTTATGATGCAAACCTTCGAGCACCTCTTATTTTTCGATTCCCTGGAAAGGTGGCTATAAACAAAATTTGTAAGCATCCGGTTGGAGGTCAGGACATTATTCCAACCTTCTTCTCTATGGCTGACATACTTCTGCCATGGGAAATGCATGGTCATGATATTACCCCTCTACTGAAAAATCCCGATTCAGAATGGGAATATCCCGTTTTAATGGAAAACACAAAGTGGTACTATGGAAAGGATACGGAACGTGATGATCGTCCTGGCTCGATGGGGGTTCCATGGTGGATATTTTTGCGTAAGGGTAAATATAAATACATAAGGACCTTGGTAGATGACGAGATAGAAGAATTATATGATCTTGAAGCTGATCCTGATGAATTGGTTAACCTTGCTTTTAACCCGGATTATTGGGATATTTTAATTTCCTTTCGTGAACAACTGCTGGAAGAGCTCAAACGAACCAATGCAGGAATGGTTAACAATTTACCTAAAGTAAGGGACTTGTCTTTATATAATTCAAATAAAAGTATAAATGTAATTAAGTAATAGAACGCTTCCCAATTATTTCTTGTCATACACGGAATTCTAATAGTTAATTCTAGTAAAGTGATTATTATTTAAATAAATTATTAAATCATGAAAACAAAAATTTTTCTGCTGATGGGATTAATTATAGTAATACTATGGTTATGCAACTGTCAACAATCAGGAATAATGGTTGTTTTTCCCCGGGCAGGAAACCCGGTACAAATTACTCAAAATGGAAAAGAACACTTGTTTGCCAGTTATTACGGGATTAACTCCTGGAGTAATAACCAGAAATATGTGATTATTTTAGAAACAGATATTAAGCATAGGCTTCCTGATGAGAATGATCCTGCAACTTTGGGCCTCGTTGACCTGGATTCAAACAATAAATTTATTCCTCTTACACAAACCAGGGCATGGAATTTTCAACAGGGATGCATGGCACATTGGTTAGGGACCTCTCCTGATTCACTTATTATTTACAATGATTATAGAGATGGGAAATTCATTTCTGTTATTATGAATGTGCATACAAAAGAAGAAATAAAAACTCTTACACATCCGGTTAGCTCCGTGTCACCTGATGGTAAAGAAGCTGTAAGTATTAATTTTGCGAGGCTTCGGCTCACCAGGCCTGATTACGGATATGGCGGTGATGGACAGGATCCCCGACAGGAAGATCCTTTCCCTGAAGATGATGGTTTGTTCCTGATGGATATTGAAACAGGCCAAACAAAACTATTAGTTTCTTTACAACAAATCAGCGAGTTAGTACCTCCTGTAAGTAATGGTGATATCGCATGGTTTAATCATACGCTTTTCAGTAGAAAGGGATCGAAAATATTCTGGTTGTCGCGGCAAATAGATGATAAAGTACCGGTATATGGTCGTAAAACCACATCTTTTACAGTTAACCGGGATGGTACTGACCTGCAACGATGCTTTCCTGATAATTGGGAAGGATCGCATTTCGATTGGCTTAATGATGATGAACTTATGGTAACAGCCAACTACCAGGGGAAACAATATGCCCACGTATTATTTACTATTGGTGAACAAAATTACAAAAGACTTGGTAAAGGATTGCTTGATTATGATGGCCATGGTACTTTTTCCCCAAATGGGAAATGGATGATTACTGATACATATTCCGGCGGGGGTTTAAGAGAACAAAAACTTTATTTAATGGATATGAAAACTGAAGCAGTTCTTTCGCTTGGAAGGTTTGTGCAACCTGAGGAATATACGGGATTTTGGCGTTGTGATCTCCATTGTCGATGGAGTCCAAAAGGAAACATGATAGGGTTCAACTCCACCCATACAGGTAGCCGACAGGTTTATATTATTAAGTTTGACGGTATTGATTTATTTAATAACTGAAATTAAAAAGAATTGAAAATTGTACTCTATAAAAACTATAATAAAATGAATGAACATAAAAAAATTAACCGAAGGGATTTTATCGGTTCGACGTCAGTTACAGCAGTGGGTTTAACCATTGTGCCAAGTCATGTGGTGTCTGGATTGGGACATAAAGTTCCAAGTGACAAGTTAAATATTGCAGGTGTTGGAGTTGGTGGAAAGGGTTTAGCGAACTTAAAAGCAATGGAAAGTGAAAATATCATTGCATTGTGTGATATTGATTGGGACTACAGCAAGCCTTGCTTCGATTATTTTCCAAATGCCAGGAAATATTGGGACTGGAGAAGAATGTACGATGAAATGGGTAAATCAATTGATGGTGTTGTAATTGCTACGGCAGATCATACACATTCAATTGTGGCAGCCCATGCTATGACACTTAACAAACATGTTTATGTACAAAAACCACTTACTCATTCAGTTTACGAGTCCAGACTATTAACAAAACTTGCAGAGAAATATAATGTTGCAACTTCAATGGGAAACCAGGGGGCATCGGAAGAGGGCGTTCGTTTGATACAGGAGTGGTTATGGAATAATGAAATTGGCGATGTGACTAAAGTTGAAGCCTTTACAGACCGTCCTCTATGGCCGCAGGGTTTATCTGCTCCTAAAACAGGAATGTCCCCGCCTGAGACAATGAATTGGGATCTATTTATTGGACCGGCAAAATATCGTCCATACCATCGTATGTACACACCATGGAGTTTTCGGGGATGGTGGGATTTTGGTACTGGCGCCCTTGGCGATATGGCATGTCATATACTTCATCCGGTATTTATGGGACTAAAATTGGGTTATCCCACAAGGGTACAAGGGGTGTCAACATTGCTTATGACAGATTCACCACCAGAAAGTGAAATAGTTCAATTAATATTCCCTGCCCGTCCGAAAGAAAAAGGGATTAAAATTAACTTCCCGGAAGTTCAGGTCACATGGATGGATGGGGGCATGAAACCTATGAAACCATCTAATTGGCCGGAAGGACGAAATATGAATGTTGACGGTGGAGGTGTAATCTTCCATGGAACAGAAGATAAACTTATTTGTGGTTGTTATGGTAGAAATCCATGGTTGTTGTCAGGACGGGTTCCCAATGTTGCCAAATCTATTCCCCGAATTACTGCCAACCACGAACAAGCCTGGATCAGGGCATGTAAAGAAAATCCTGAGAACCGCACTGAAACGGCATCGCCCTTCAAGGAAGCAGGTCCATTTAACGAAATGGTTGTTATGGGAGTACTTGCTGTCCGTTTGCAGGATTTAAATAAAGAACTGCACTGGGATGGGTTAAATATGGAGTTCACAAATATTCGCAACAACGAAGAATTTAAATTCTGTATAGATGATGGGATGCAGATAATTGAAGGGCATCCCAGGTTTAATAAGGTTTGGAGCGAAACAATCAATGCAAGGGCATTTGCTCAGAATTTAATTAAACATACCTATCGCGAAGGATGGTCTCTACCTGACATGCCTTGATAAATAGTTATAAATTGAATTAAAATATGAAATATGAAAAATATACTTTTAGTAATTATTACGGTTATATTTTGCATTACAAACCCAGTATATGCACAATCCGAATGGATTTCCCTGTTTAATGGAAAGGATTTAACCGGGTGGTTTGCCAGAGGTGCTGCAGATTGGTATGTTCAGGATAGTATGTTGGTTGGAGAAGGAGGATTGGGACATATTTATACCGATGTGATCGTTTCTGATTTTGAGGTGAAAGGAATGTTTAGAATTAGTGGGGATAAAACAAATAGTGGCTTTTATTTCAGGGCTTCTCCTTCAGAGGATGATCCGGACAGGTACCCCATTGGTTACGAAGCGCAGATTTGTCATAATCATAAAGCTCCAACAGGATGGTTGTGGAAACCAGCAAAACCGACAGGAGAAGCTATAAAAGTGCTAACCAAAGATGACGAATGGTTCACTTACAATATTCAGGCAATTGGTGAAAAAATTAAATTTTGGATTAATGGTGAAATGATCATGAAATATGAAGATGATGAATTCAAATCAGGGCATTTTGCTATTCAGGTTCACAATCCAGGTATGAGAATTGAAGCGAAGGAATTATATTATAGGGATTTAGCTAAATAAAATAACTGCCGGATTATTCCCGATTAAAAATCAGATTAGATTTTTAATTAATATTTCAAAATATTATAGTGATGAATTATAATCATTTGTTTACAACATCACAATTAACACAAACATTTTACCGACAATCAAAATTTGGCTATTATTACTTGTATAAGTTAACTGTCTTTAATTTGTTAGATAAATATTATTCTCCTTTTTTATCCTTTTCAAGGATACAATTTTTAATTAAAGTATTTAATAAATATCTGTATTGCTACAGAATTATCTTTTGCTTAACATTTTTCATTATCCAATTAAATAAAGGTATAAAGGCACAGTATGAGCTTGATATAATACGAAGCTGGCAACAATATAAAAATGCGCCGAACGCATTATATGATCATTTGACAATGCAGGCATATGAATTACTTAATAAACGCAATACCACTATTAATAAATTGAGTACACTGAAGGATTGGCAGCAAAGGCAGAAGGAAATCAGAGAGACATTATTGGATATTGTAGGCCCATTTCCTGAAAAAACTGCTTTAAATGCGCGAATATTAAAGACTATTGAAAAGGAAGATTTTAGGGTTGAACATATTGTTTTTGAGTCTCAGCCTGAGTTTTATGTGACTTCATCATTGTTTATCCCTAATGGACTTAAAATAAATGAAAAACTACCGGCAATTATTTTTTGTAGTGGTCATTATAAAGAGGCATATCGTGTTAAGGAATATCAACATGTTATTATTAATCTTGTTAAAAAAGGATTCATTGTATTTGCTTTTGACCCGGTTGGGCAGGGAGAACGATCACAGTATTACGATTTAAAAACGGGTAAATCAATATTAGATAATTCTGTGATAAAAGAACATGCCTATATTTCTGCGCAAACTTTCATAACAGGGAGTTCCTTGACCCGATATATGATTTGGGATGGAATAAGGGCAGTGGATTATTTGTTTACAAGAAAAGAAGTTGATAATGAAAGGATTGGGATAGTTGGGCAATCCGGGGGAGGATTTCAGTCAGCATATATTTCCGCATTTGACGACCGTATATATGCTTCCGCACCTGGGAATCATATTTCCAATTACACAAGAATATTACAATCAATTGGCCCCAGAGATGGTGAGCAGAATCTTTTAAGTATGTTCTTACATGGGATAGATCATGCTGATTTTATATCTGTCAGGGCACCCAAACCTGTTCTGATAGTAACTACAACCAATGATTTTTTTAGTATTCAGGGATCAAGAGAAACTGCGCAAGAAGTATCCAATATTTATAATGCATATAATAAGCGAAATAACCTTAATGTAGTTGAAGATATTGGAGGACATGAATACACAAAAAAAAACAGGAAAGCTATTTATGCTTTCTTTCAAGAAAATCTCAATAACCCGGGCGATTCTATTGATGAGGAGGTTGAATTTCTTACTGAGGAAGAGCTTTGTGTTACATACACAGGTCAGGTATTAACCTCATTTATTAACAGTGAAACTGTATACAGTTTGAATCGGATGGAAGCTGAAAAACTCAATGTTAAGTTAAAATCTTCCAGGGAAAAAATAAATAGCTATTATTCAAATTTAATTAGATATGCAAAAGAATTATCCGGATATAGAGAGCCGGGAGATGTTACTACACCAATATTTACCGGGTGCATTCAAAGAGAAGGTTATCTAATTGAGAAGTATTTTATTAAAGGCGAGGGTGATTATCCTGTTCCTTATTTATTAATGATACCTGAAATCCCAAATAACAAGGCAATAATTTACTTACATCCATCCGGGAAGGTCTCAGAAGCATCTGTTGGAGGTGAAATGGAATGCCTTGTCAAGCAAGGTTTTAAAGTTTTAGCTCCTGATATTATTGGGACAGGCGAAACAGGTCCCGGCTGGCAGGGTGGCTCAATTTTCAATAATGATGATAATAATGGACTATCTTACCAATTATGGTATGCATCAATGCTAATTGGAAGAAGTATTGTAGGAATAAGAGCAGGAGACGTGATAAGGCTCGCAAGGATACTAATAAATGATAATGATAAAATAGAAATTTATGGTATTGCCAGGAAGGAAATGTGTCCTGTGTTATTACATGCAGCAGCATTTGATCCGATTATTTCCAGGGTTGTACTGATAGAACCTTATTCCTCTTATCGTACCATTGTAATGAATCGCTTTTACTCTCCGAATTTTATTGGCAATACTGTACCTGGAGCACTCCCATATTATGACCTTCCCGATCTTGCGGCAAGTCTCACTCCAAGGAAATTATTGATCTTTAATCCGATAGACGGATTTGGAGAAAGTGCTGAATGTGAGTTGATTAATGAAGATTTATCAATAATAAGGTCAGGATATCAACATGGAAGAGCGGGCAATAATTTTTTCATTAAAAATGAACCATTTAAAAAAGAATCAATTAATTTTTTCCGGGATGAATAATAACTTGGCCTTAAATGCCAGGCTTTTATGTAGCTGTTAGATTACTAATATCGTCGTGGTTTAAAAAAATAAAATACTGTTTGAATTATAGAGAAAACTTTTTTAAACACCACGGATTTAAACAAAAAATTTTTTATATAAAATAATTTTTTGTAAAATAAAAAACACGACATATGTATTTAAAAATTATAATTTTAGTCTGTGTGATAACCTTTAATCAATATGTTATTGCTCAAGATTCTATATCCGAAGAAATAGAATCTCCAATTAGCATAGATCTGGTAAAATATGAAGAAATAAGTTTTGCAACAATAAATAACGTTAAGCATCAGGAAAATCAGATAGGTTATCGTTTTCATTTTCCTGAACATCAACCTGTATCTTTTGGAACAGTACCATTATCTGATAAAAACGCAAATATAAACATAGAAGAATTGGAGAATATAGAGGCCGCGTATAAAAACACAAAAGATATTTTTATTTATGAACAGAAAATCGAAAAAAATGAATACTGGTATAAGCAGGATTGGATATATTATTTAAGGACAGTTCACGATGGAATAGAAATTTTATTGATTGTTAAAACATATGATGAAGGATTACCAGAATATTATGGAGTTCAACAATGTTTTCAAATTACAGATAAAAAGGATTTGGAGTGGATCAAAAAAATTGCTTGTGATCCTGCATTTAGTGAGTGTGATTTGTGGGAGAAAAAGCCTCAGGAAAGTAAGGAGAAAAAACTTACTTATATTTTACGGGATAATAAATGGCAAGTTTTACCTGCCAGTGAGAATCCACTTGGAGCAAGAACTCCAGTTGGTATTGCAATTGACGATTTAAGAAATAATGGTCAATTTATGTCTGCGGTTGGATACTACAAAGCACAAATGTTAAATCCAATTGATAATGGACTAATGGCTCGTATCGATTCACAAGAATCGTGGGTTAGTGGAATTTACTGGCAAAACACATCTCATGTTATAAATCATCATCCTGCAGATTGCCTTCACTCTATAATAAATATTGGTAATATCCCTCCTTTTTCAAAAAAAGCAATACTTGGTAAAATATATTGGTTTAATGGGAATAAGGATAGTCTTTACAATCACTATAAAAAAGATATCATTGAAGGTACCATTAAAAACAAATTGGTTATTGCATCTTGTCAGTTCCCGGTTTCAGGGAATATCTCAGAAAATGCAAATTGGATTCATAATCAAATGAAACGAGCAAAATTGCAAGGCGCTGAAATAATACATTTCCCGGAGTGTGCATTATCAGGGTATGCGGGTGCTGATTTTAAAGATTATAGTGCTTTTGATTGGGATAAATTAATAGTTCATACAGATTCAATTTTATTGTTAACCCAAAAATTAAAATTATGGGTTATATTGGGAAGTTCACATAGATTAAGTAATGAGAATAAACCGCATAATTCATTGTACCTTATAAACCCGGAAGGAAAAATCATTGACCGGTATGATAAAAGATTTTGCACAATTGGTGATTTGGAACATTACACTCCGGGAGACCATTTTGTAGAGTTTGAAGTAAATAATATTAAATGCGGTTTGTTAATTTGTTATGATCTCAGGTTCCCTGAATTGTTTCGGGAATATCGTAAAATTGGAGCAGATGTTGTTTTTCATTCTTTTTACAACGCAAGACGACCATATAAAAATTATGAAAATTCTATTTATCCTAGGACTTATGTGCTTACTACTCAAGAGAGAGCTGCAACAAATTATTTTTTCATTTCCACAGCAAACTCATCTGCCCCCTATAGTTGGCCCTGTTATTTTATTACACCAGATGGCCAAATATCAAATAATCTTGATTGGAATAAACCTGGTATATTAATCTCAGAGGTAAATATTATAACTAAATATACTGACGGAAGTAAACCATTCAGAATGGATGCTATTAATGGAAAATTGAATAGTGGTGAAATTATACAAGATCCTCGATCACAAAATCGGTATATATATTAAACATACATTGTAAGAGTTCCATCCGACCATTAAAAATTAAATTTTATACGGATGAAATTAATTAATCAACTTCAGTCAGATACTAAAAAATCAAATTTTCGTTGGGTTATTGCTGCCCTGTTATTTTATTCCACTACTATTGTTTATTTCGATCGGGTGATATTGGGGATACTTGCGCCGTACCTGACTGAAGAAATTGGCTGGAGCGAGCAAGAGTATAGTTACGTTGTTTTTGCTTTTCAACTTACCTATGCGATCGGACCACTGTTCATAGGTTATGTAATTGATCGTCTGGGTACCCGGTGGGGATTCTCGCTTGCAGTAGTTGTATGGGCATTTGCCAGTCTATCACATTCGGCAGCGCGCAATTGGGTTGGATTTGCCATTGCGCGCCTGGGACTGGGAATCGGACAGTCGGCCAACTTTCCGGCAAGTATAAAAACCGTTGCAGAGTGGTTTCCGCAGAAGGAGAGAGCTTATGCTACCGGTGTATTCAACGGAGGATCTAACATTGGGCAGGTGGCAGCGTCCTTACTTATCCCTGTTGTGCTTTACTTTTTTATGTCGTGGCAGTATGTTTTTGCATTGTCGCTGGTTTTAAGTGCCATTTGGCTGGTTTTATGGCTAATCCTTTTTGCGTCACCGCAGGAAAGCCGGTTTGTTAATGCCGCAGAAAGGGAATATATCTGCAGCGACAGCGGCGATTTTGAAAAAGTGAAAGTGCCATGGAAAAGGCTGGTAAAATATCGCCAAACATGGGTAGTAGCGCTGGGTAAGATGTTTGCCGACCCGGTATGGTATTTTTATCTTTTCTGGGGTGCAAAATTTTTACATGCCCGTTTTGGTGTGGAACTGAAAGGTTTGGCACTGCCGCTGGTCATTATTTATCTGGTAGCATGGGGAGGCGGAATGGGAGGTGGCGCCGTTTCATCGTTTTTGCTGAAAAAGGGGAATTCGACTAGCTTTTCCCGAAAAAGTACAATGCTGGGAACAGCCTTGCTGGTGTTGCCGGTAATGCTGGTTCCTTTTATTAATTCTATGCCTGTTTGTGTGGGACTGATCGCACTCGCTGCCGCTGCCCATAATTCCTGGTCGGCCAATATATTCACCGTGGCTTCCGATTTGTTTCCTAAAAAAATTGTTGGTTCGGTTATCGGATTTTCTACAACGGTTAGCTCTATTGCTGCAATGGGAACCGCTTTGCTCATCGGACATGTTTTAAATGAATCAGGTGTCGAAGGATATGTATTCCCGTTTGTCATTGCTGCATTCGGTTATCTGGCAGGGATACTGGTTATCCATCTTCTTTCACCCGGAATGAAACCTGTATCAATCGATAAATAATTAGTTATGAATTCAAGAGAAAGGATTTTAAAAACGCTGAACCATGAGGAGCCGGATCGGATTCCTTTCGATATGGCAGGTACTATCTGGACAGGAATTACCAACACGGCATATCAAAACCTTCGAAAATACCTGGGAATGAAGCCGGAAGAACCGGTTTGGTCGGATGTGATTCAACAAATTATTATTCCTTCAGACGAATTTTTAAACCGGTTGAATGTGGATACACGAGGACTTTTCCCGTTGACCAGTCATAACTGGGATGTCTGGTCAAAATTGAAAGACAGAAATGATTATTGGGAATATTTCGATGAATGGGGATTTACACATCATTTCCCCAAACAAGGTTACTGGTTTACCCTGGTAAAACACCCAATGGAAGCTTTGGATTTTGAAAATGAAGCACTTGTAGATAATTATAACTGGCCTGATGCTGATAATAAAAAGCGTTTTACAAGCTTACGTGAAAAAGCTATTCAGTTTCGGAATCAGGATAAAATTGTGATGATAAAAGGATTATGTGCGGGGTTGTTTGAAATGCACCAGCGGCTTCGCGGAATGGAAAACGCCATGCTTGACCCATTCCTGTTTCCGGTGAATTCCGATAAACTGGTTGGGAAACTGGCTGATTTAAAAATCGAATTCTGGGACGCTTGCCTTAATGAAATAGGGGATGTTGTAGATATTGCAGGCGAAGGCGATGATTATGGTACTCAACAGTCTCAACTTATCAGCCCAGATCAGTTCAGGAAATATTATAAGTACCATTTTTCCCGGGTGCTTACTTTTATAAAGAATAAGTCTCCGAATTTAAAACTCATATTTCATTCCTGCGGAAATGTACGCCCGATTATTCCGGACCTTATTGAAATGGGTGCGGACATACTTAATCCCGTTCATATTAATGCCGAAGGAATGGAACCGGCACAACTGAAAAAGGATTTTGGCGATTCAATTGTTTTTTGGGGCGGGGGAGTAGATACCCAAAAAGTGCTACCATCCGGTACAGTACAGGAGGTTAAAGAAGATGTTCTTAAGAACATAAATGCGCTGGCGCCCGGCGGAGGTTTCGTTTTTAACACAGTACATAATATCCAGGCTGAAGTTCAACCTGAAAATATTATGGTTATGTGGAATACACTTATGGAATTTGGGAAATATTAACTCATCTAAAATTGATAAATATGAAACAGTTTAGTTATTTATTTTTAATTCTGTTGATTATCACAGGTGTTTCCTGTAATTACAAATCAGGGAAGCAGGAACATACAGCAAAAATCACTTTTGCTGATGATAATGCTGGTAAAAAAATAGATGTGCTTATCGACGGGCAGTTGTTTACAACTTTTCAATGGCCTGACAATGTGTTCAAGCCAGTGTTTTATCCTATCTATACATCGGGAAAAACCGAAATAACCCGCGGTTATCCGTTGAATCCAAAAGTGGGCGAACGGGCCGATCATCCTCACCAGATCGGAATGTGGTTCACCTATGGAAATGTTAATGGCATGGATTTCTGGGCAAATGGTTCGAAGGGACTTGGAATCAGGAATGAAAACGGAGGTATCATTGAACATCTCAAAATTGAAAAAATATCCGAAGGAACCGGTGAGGGTTCATTTGAAACCTTTGAAAACTGGCTGGATACTTCGGGCATCATACTTTTAAAGGAAAACACCGAATTTCATTTTTTTATAACAGGAACTATGCGGATTATCGACAGGATAACCACATTGACTGCCGGTAAAAAGGAGGTGTTGATGTTCGACACCAAAGAAGGGATGTTTGGTATCCGGGTTGCCCGGAGTCTGGAGTTGCCTTCGAAAGGAACAGTATTGCTGTACAATGAAGATGGAACCACATCGCATGTTCAAGATACCCTGAACATTGGCATTACCGGAAATTACAACAGCAGCGAGGGGATTTCAGGCGGGGCAGTTTGGGCAACCAGAGCCCGCTGGATGAACCTTTCCGGGAGTATTGATGATGAAAAAATTTCTCTGGTGATTTGCGATCATCCGGAAAATCCCAATTACCCAACCTACTGGCATGCCCGGGGTTACGGGCTTTTTGCAGCTAATCCATTGGGAGTAAAGGATTTTACCCATGGCAAAGATACATTGAATTTTTCTATTCCTGCCGGACAGTCAGTTACCTTTAGATACCGGGTAATTATTGCATCTGGGGTACATTTGTCATCAGAAGATATTAATAAACAAGCAGATAATTTTGCATTGAAATATAAATAGAAATTAAAAATCAAATTAACGATGGAAAGAAGAAAATTTATTCAAAAGTCAGCAAAAAGTACCATAGCATTGGGAACGGCACCGCTTATCTTTTCAAATTCCAACTGGAAGGGTTCTAACGACAGGGTAAATGTGGCGGTTATCGGTATCAGGGGAATGGGTCAGTCGCATATTCAGGCATATCAGCAACTGAAAAATGTGGAAGTGACTGCTTTATGTGATGTGGACGAAAACCTTTTCGCCGAGCGTGTTAAAAAGCATTTTACCGATAAAGGTTTACGTGAGCCGGCACTTTACAAGGATATGCGTAAACTTTTTGAAAACAAATCAATTGATGCTGTATCGATAGTTACACCAAACCATTGGCATGCACTGGCCGGAATTTGGGCTGTTCAAGCCGGAAAGCATGCAAGTATTGAAAAGCCTTCCTGCCATACAATCGAAGAAGGCCAAAAACTGATTAAAGCTGCGAAAAAATACAATGTAGTGGTTCAGGATGGTGCGGAACAGCGTAGCAACCCCGGGGCACAATCGGCGGTCCAATTTATACGCAACGGAAAATTAGGTGAAGTTTACATGGCAAAGGGAATCTGTTACAAGTGGCGGGATTCCATTGGAAAATTTCCGGACGGGTACATGCAGGAAGATGAAAAATATGCGAGTACTGTGAATAGTAAATACTGGTTTAAACCTTTCACTAAAAGGTATATGCAAAAAGTAGATTACGATTTATGGCTGGGCCCGGCACCCCAGAGGCCTTTTAACCGAAACCGTTTTCACTATAACTGGCATTGGTACTGGGATTACGGCAACGGCGACATGGGAAACCAGGGTGTTCACGAAATGGATGTGGCCCGTTGGGGACTGGGTGTGAAAATCCCTTCAAAGGTGAGTGCTCTGGGGGGCCACATGATGTTTGACGACGATCAGGAAACACCCAATGTGCTGATGGCATTATATGAATTTCCCAATCCTGAAGGCGGTGGTGAAAAAAAGAAAATTATGCAGTTCGAAGTCAGGCACTGGATTAGCAACCCCGAAGGAAATCATTTGGGCTCAGGGGAAAGCCTGACCAATACCTATATGACCAGTTCTGCCAATGTGGTTGGTAATATTTTTTACGGATCAGAGGGATATATGTTGAAAGATGTGGATGGCTGGCAAACTTTTATGGGAAAAGGAAGAGAACCAGGCGCATCTGGTAAAGGGGAGGGAAACCACTATCAAAATTTTATTGACGCAATAAGGGTAAACGATCCGGGTTTATTAACAGCTCCTATTGAGGAAGGCTTCTATTCCTGTGTATTGATTCATCTTGCCAACATTTCATATCGGTTGGGACGTACTCTCAACATAGATCCCGAAACTTTAATAGTGCTGAATGATGAAGAGGCAAACCGAATGTTTACTAAAAAATACAGGCAACCTTATTCGCTGCCTGTTCATATTTGAATTCAACACCAAAAAAAGCATTAATAAAGTAAGAAAAATATAAGCAACTTTGTAAATAATAGTTAATATCAAATTGATGTTCAATATTATGGGCAGTTTAGTTGAATTGAAAGTTCTTTTCAGGAGAGACTCCATGAGGTATTAGTAAAAGAAAATGAAATTCAGATAGAAAAAAAATTTTTATGGTTTGGTTATAGATTATAGAAAGATGAGTATTACGTTAAACAGTCTGGATTGGTTTGTTGGGATTTTTGTGCTATCGGGAAGTTTGTTGGTTGGATTATATATGGCTTACAGGACAAAATCCGGGCAAAATAGTTCAAACTTCTTCTTGGGTGGCCGGAAAATTAAATGGCCGATTATCGGCGCTTCAATTTTTGCAACAAATATTGGAGCTGAACATTTGGTTGGTTTATCTGGCGATTCCTACCGATATGGACTTTCAGCTGGCTCCGTTGAACTTACCACAGCCATCACATTGGGTTTTGCTTGTGCTATTTTATTTCCATATTACATTAAAAATAAAATTTTTACTATTCCAGAATTTCTTGAAATACGATACAACCGGAATGCCAAGTTATTCTTTTCAGGGTTTATGCTGGTAATCAGCATTATGACAAAACTTGCTTTTACACTTTTTGCTGGGGCTTTGGTAATGAACAGCTTGTTAGGTTTTAACGTAATGACTACAGTATTTTATATTGGCCTGATTGTAGCTATATTTACTATCATTGGAGGTTTTACCGCAGTTGCTTACACCGATACTATTCAGGTCGTCATTATGATTGCTGGTTGCACCATCATGCTGATCATCGGACTTGATAAAGTAGGTGGATGGAGCGGATTAATGGAAAAGGTCCCTGAATCAATGACCATAGCAAAACCTGTTAATGACCCGGTGTATCCGTTTTGGGGCATACTGGCTACCGCTTTTTATGCAGGTATTTTTTATTGGGGAATCGATCAGGTAAATGTTCAAAGGGCATTGGCGGCTCCAAACCTGAATCATGCACGCTGGGGTGCAATGTTTGCTACCTTCCTGAAACTTTTCCCGATTTTTATTTTTGCTTTACCCGGCGTTATAGCATTTGCCCTGTTTCCCGGACTGGATGGAGATGAGACCAAACAAACATTTGTTGTTTTGCTGAACCGGCTTTTACCTCCGGGAATTCGCGGACTTGTATTAGCTTCATTAGTGGCTGCATTAATTACTTCGCTGATTGCCGTTTTGAATTCAGTTTCAACCTTAGTTGTTCGCGATTTTATTGTTGAATTCCACCCCAAAACATCTGAAAGAAAACAGGTATTTATTGGCCGGATTGTAATATTACTTGTTGTTCTACTGGGAATCGGAGCTGCTTACCTGGTATATAAAAACGAAGAAGGACTCTACAAATACCTGCAAACCATATCTATTTATCTTGTTATTCCTGTATTTCCTGCCGTTTTTTTCGGAATTGTAAGTAAGAAAGTTACTCTAAAAGGAGCAACAGTATCGGTGATTGTAGGCGTTATTCTATCAACTATTTTTGTTATCGACCAATTTTTAGGAGTAGAAACCGGAGAAAAAATATTTCCATTTCTACATTACAAGTACACCTTAAATTTTGGATTCCGGGGTTTATGGGCAGAAATCCTTATAATCAGTACTTTATTCCTGGTTTCTTTCTTAACTAAAAAAACATCTCCTGAAAAGTTAGAGAAAACTACCATAAACTTTTCGAAAAGAATAGCAAAATTTGAAGGATGGTCAGACTGGAGGTTGCATTTAGGAATTCTTTCAGTTATTACTATATTCATCTACATTTGGTTAAGTTGAAAAAACCTGTTTTATATTAAACTTTTATACGTATTATGAAAAAGTTCATTTTTATTTTTTTAATTGTTATAGCATGTATAGTACTTTTTGCACAAAACAGTGATTATGTTACATCTGAGCAAAAAGAGGGAGTATCTTATATGATAAAAGATGACAAACAAAAAGTTAAAGTTGCAGCAGCACAGATATTAACTGATTACAATATAGTTCAAAACAGGGAAAAAATAATTAAATCTATAAGCGAAGCACATAAGCTCGGGTGTGAAATTATACTTTTTCATGAAGGTTGCCTTACAGGATACCCGGATGAGAAACAACTTGATAAAATTGATTTTGAAATGGTTCGTACTATTGAAAAAGAAATACGGGATATGGCAGCAAAACTGAAGATTTCAGTTCTATTAGGTAGCTCAGGTAAAGCAGGTGATTCATATATAAATTATGTATTGATTATTAATGAATATGGAAAAGTATTGGGAAAATATATCAAAACATGGCGAGCAGGTGAACCCTATTATATAGCTGGTAAAGGCCCGGTTATTTTCAATGTAGCTGGAATTGAGTCCACAATCATTATTTGTCATGATCTTCGCTATCCTGAACTTGCCAGACTGGGAGTTGCCGCGGGTGCAAAAATAATATTCATTGCGAACAACGAAAGTGGCATCACTAGCGAGAATAAGCTTTTGGGATACCGATCCATGCAGATATCCCGGGCCACCGAAAACATGGTGTTTGCTGTAATGAGCAACAGCCCTGCTGACCCCAAGAATATTACCAGAAAAAACTGTTCTCATGGAAATTCTAAAATTGTTGATCCTCTTGGTAATGTGTTAGATGAGGCCGGTGTATTTGAGGAAAGACTTGTTATATCGACTCTTGATATGGAGATGGCTACGGGATCTACAGTTACCAGGGTACTTGGCAAAAATGAAAATGTAAATAAAATGTATAGGACAAACCTTGAAAATCCTGAATATATTAAATGGATGAAAAAAGGTATGAATTTAGTTCAAAGGCTAGACGGACAAGATGTTGAATCGTATTTGAATTACTGAAAATTGTAACTATATGAATCAATTTGTGAAATATTTATTTTTTTTTACGTGGTTATTTTTATTCATAAACGGATGTAGAATAGAAGAAAGGGACATAAGTATTATTCCAAAACCTGTCAGTCAGAAACTCCTTAGTGGTGAGTTCACGTTAGAGCAAAAAACAAAGATTATTATCGCAAATAATGATTTTATGAGATATGCCATTTATTTACGAAATTATATTGAAAATAAATATGGCATTCAAACCCAAATCGGAATAAACACTCCCAAAAAAAATTTTATCCGGCTATCTTTAACAGATTCAATAGATAACGAGGAGGGGTATTTATTAAAAATAAGAGAAAATACAGTGGAGATTACAGCATCTTCGGATGCCGGTATATTTTATGGTATACAAACTTTTTTACAAATGTTGCTTCCGGAGGCTAAAAAGTATAAGCAAATTACTGTCCCTGCAATAGATATCAAAGACTTTCCTCAATTTCGGTGGCGCGGACAACACTTAGATGTGGGCCGGCATTTTTTTTCGGTTGATTTTATTAAAAATTTGCTTGATGTAATGGCAATGCACAAATTAAATATATTTCATTGGCACTTGACCGAAGATCAGGGTTGGAGGATTGAAATACAAAAGTATCCCAAACTAATCGAAATTGGTTCCTGGCGTGATAGTACATTATTTGAGGCTGCTGACCAATATCCTCCAAAATACAAAAGGGAGAAATATGGCGGTCATTATACACAGGAAGAAATCAGGGATATTGTTCAATATGCACAGGAAAGACATATTACAGTGGTTCCGGAGATAGAGATGCCCGGGCATTGTTTGGCTGCACTGGCTGCATATCCTCAATTTTCATGTACAGGCGGACCTTTTAGCGTAGGTACAAGATGGGGTGTTTTTGATGATGTTTTTTGTGCCGGAAAAGAAAAAACTTTTGAATTTCTGGAAAATATTCTTGATGAGGTTATACAGTTGTTTCCGGGGCAATATATTCATATTGGGGGTGATGAAGTTCCAAAAACACGGTGGAAAAATTGTGCGGATTGCCAGCGAAAAATACGAGAAGAAGGATTGAAAGATGAAAATGAACTACAGAGTTATTTCATTAAACGGATTGAAAATTATCTACACAGTAAAGGTAAAAAAGTTATTGGGTGGGAAGAGATTATAGAGGGTGGTTTACCTGAACGTTCTGTAGTTATGTCATGGAGAGGAGTGGATGGCGGAATTAAAGCTGCAAAAGCTCATCATTATACTATTATGACCCCATGGAATCCATGCTATTTTTATGTATATCAGGGGAAATATGAGGAACCTATTGCAGGTGGAGGTGATGATAGTAACCTGTTGAGCGATGTTTATAATTTTGATCCTGTTCCGGATACATTAAATGAAACAGAAACGGAATTTATCATGGGCGGACAGGGATGTGCATGGACTGAATACATGCCAAATACTGATATTGCCGAATATATGATATTCCCACGGTTATCAGCTTTGGCGGAAGCTCTTTGGTCGGATAAAACCCAAAAGAACTGGGATGATTTTCTTAAAAGAATGGATGATCAATATCTTAGACTGGATTACTACAATATTAATTACCGTATTGATTATCCTGACAATTATGGATTTATTAATCGTTATCCGGAAGATAAAGTGCAGGTAAAATTAAATAATGTGATTCACAACAGCAAAATAAGATATACTACAGACGGGAATGAACCAGATGAATCTTCACCTCTTTACAAAAAGCCCATAACGATAAATCTGGAAAGCAGGAACCCTGTGATTCTAAAATCAAGAACATTTATGCCTAATGGCCGCATAAGTGCCGTTCATACAGGCGAATTTGTAAAGTTGGATTGGAAAGATGCATGTGATCCAGGTTCTGTCACACCCGGTCTTAGGTATCTCTGTTTTGAGAGGGAAATACGATCTGTTGAAGAAATTAATGCTTATCCGGATAAGACGGGAATTGTTGATAATGTAAAATTTCCCGGAGAAAAAAAAGGGTGTTGTCTTGCAATCGTTTATGAAGGTTTTATTAATGTGCCGGATAAAGCTGTATATGATTTTTATTTATCTTCTTCAAGAGGAAAAACATTACTTTACATCGATGAAATGAATGTTGTTGATAATACCGCTGAATTGTCCCGTTACTATCAGAAAACCGGGAAAATTGCTCTTGAAAAAGGATACCACAGATTTAATCTGAAGTATCTTACAGCTAATCATCAGGGGCAAATCAAACTCGGTTGTAATTATAATGGAAATAAAATTGAAGAAATCCCTGTAGCATGGTTTTATCATTAAAAAATCATTTAATATCTTGATACGATGATAAAAATTAATTATGGTAAAAAAGTGTTGGCCATTTTTGCACACCCCGATGATGCGGAATTAATGTGCGCAGGAACCTTATCCCTTCTGAAAAAACAGGGATGGGAAATTCATATTGCTACCATGACACCTGGCGATAAAGGCACAACAGAATTTACATGTGAAGAGATAAGTGCCATCAGGAAAGCGGAAGCAAAAAAAGCCGCTAAATTAATAGGAGGAACTTATCATTGCCTTGATTTCGAGGACGTTTATATTTTTTATGACCGTGAGACAATTAATGATGTAACAGCATTGATACGAAAAATCAGACCTGAAATTGTATTTACGGCAAGCCCTGAAGATTATATGGTGGACCATGAAATGACGAGTATGATTGTACAAACGGCTTGTTTTGCCTGCGGGATGAAAAATATGGAAGTGAAGGAAGAACCTTTCGAACCTATACCTTACCTGTATTATTGCGATGCCATGGAAGGCAAAGACAAACTGGGAAGGGCATCTCAACCCACTATGTATATTGATATTTCAGGTGAGATAGACGTAAAGGAAAAAATGCTGGCATGCCACGAAAGCCAACGAAACTGGTTGCTTAGATACCATAAAATAGATGAATATATTCTTACCATGAAACGGTTTGCTGAAAAAAGGGGAGAAGAAATCGGGACTGAGTATGCAGAAGTCTTCCGGCAACACTTAGGTCACGGGTATCCCCAGGAAAATATTCTGAAAAAAATACTCGGAGAACTAACCGTGGTCAAATAATAATTTATCATATAAAAGAAAGATATAATGGCACGAAAATTAAGTATGCTGGCACCCGGATGGTGGGATTTTACCACACTGGATGATGAGTTGCTGAATGATGCAGCAAATCTGACACCAAAAGATATGCTTGCACTTTCAAGGCCAGGGTTCAAGGTTGTATTTTATGATACGCTGGAAGACTTTTATCTTGCTGAGGCACTCGAATACATTACAGCATGGCAACAGGCAACCGCATCAAATCCGGCAGGTATTTGCGGGCCCATTGGCCCTACCGAACAATTGCCTTTGGTTGCGCGCTTAGTAAATGAATTACAACTGGATTTATCTAATGCTCATTTTTGGGGAATGGATGAATGGTTCACTGATGAAAAGGAAATCAGCCCTGAAAGCCCAATATCTTTTGAAAGGGCAGACCGGGAGTTGTGTTTTGACAGGATTGACAAAAAACTAAGAATGCCTGAATCCAATCTGCATTTTCCAAAAGCCTGCACAAGCGAATATATCAGTAGCTGGGATA
>CAYVTV010000025.1:0-23637 GCA_964454295.1 uncultured Bacteroidaceae bacterium | reverse complement strand
AAAGTACTCACAAAGGACGCGAAGTATATGTTTCTGATTTGTAACACTTTGCGTCCTTTGTGTTATCCTTTGTCCCTTTGTGGTTGAGCATATTTTGACTTATGAGACAGCCCCCTGCACAATCACGCATTCACTTGATCCCTTGATCCCGTGATATCTTGATCCCCTTTGTCACTTGTCACACCTCCCTTCTTAATTGTTAAAAATTATTAGCTGTAAATGTCTTATATTTTGTAACTTTGTGCCAGAAAAAACTTCTGGTCATGGTAGTAAAAAAAGATACAAGTATTGAATTGTTGGTCAGTAAGCTCCCTGCCTCCGTTAAGTATCTCGAAGAAAAAGGTATTAAATGTATTGCATGTGGAGAACCTGTATGGGGAACACTGGAAGAAGCGGCAAAAGAAAAGGGGTTTGGGCCGGAAGATATCAATCACTTTGTCAGAGATCTTAATAAACTTTTAGATCAAAGAGAGACAAGGTAAGCGGGGGAAATTATTGCAGGTTTATTGTAACATTCTAAAACCCTAAACATTTTTATGATAATAGTTACCGGTGCAGCCGGATTTATAGGAAGCATGCTGGTTGAAAAATTAAATGCTGAAAAGTTTTTTGACCTTATACTTGTCGATGATTTTTCTGTTAAAAAGAAAGAACCCAACTACATTGCGAAAAAATTCACGGCTATTCTACACCGCAATTCTTTCCCTGAATGGCTGAGTAAAAATCAACGTAATGTTCAGTTTGTCTTTCATCTCGGAGCCCGTACCGACACCACCGAAACAAACACAAAAATCTTTGATCAACTTAACCTGAATTACTCAAAGGAAGTATGGAAAATATGCACTGAATACGGCATTCCGCTTGTTTATGCATCTTCTGCTGCAACCTATGGTGACGGCCACTATGGGTATGATGATGATCATAACCTTATACCTTTTCTAAAACCCCTTAATCCATACGGTATATCAAAAAACGATTTTGACAAATGGGTGCTGGAACAGAATAAAACTCCCTCCTTCTGGGCAGGATTAAAGTTTTTCAATGTTTATGGTCCCAATGAATATCACAAGGGCAGAATGGCTTCAGTAATTTACCATACATTCCGACAGATAAGAGAAACAGGTAAAATGAAACTTTTCAGGTCACATAAACCGGGAATAAAAGATGGTGAACAGCAGAGAGATTTTATTTTCGTAAGGGATGTAACTGATGTTTTATACTATTTCCTTCATAACCGTAAACATTCCGGTATTTATAACCTTGGAACGGGAAAAGCTGAGACATTTCTTGAACTTGCCACACAGGTATTTAATACCCTGAACCTTAATCCAAAAATTGAATTTATTGATACCCCGGCCGATATCAGGGAGAAATACCAGTATTACACAGAGGCTAAAATGGAAAAATTAAGAAGTATTGGGTATACCGGATCATTTTGTAATCTGACAGATGGAATAAAAGAATATTGGGAAGACAGCCCCGGCGCATTATAGGATTTTTCCCAAATAATGTTTAATATTGTTTTCAGTTTTGGAAACTAACGACCCTATGGATAAATCCTCTCTTTACATCAGGAAGCTGATTGCCCTGATTATTGTTTCTTCTGCAGTTTGGGTATCATATCGGTTTATTCCTTTTCAGTATCTCCTGCCCCCTGCCCTCATTATCCTTTCAGTTCTCATCACACGGATTACCGGCGTAAAACCGTCATTCCTGTTCAGCCTGGGCGCTGCCGACAAATTCCTTACCTCTAAAGGGGGATGGTGGATATTATTTAAATGGATACTTAACCTTTCCGGTTTAATTTATGATCTTATTGCACTGACACTGGATGGCGTTTATCAGGTCTTTATAGTTTTCATTGACATTCTTTACCTTATTAAAATCATAGTATTCCGGATAGTTTATGCTCTTATCTGGTTCCTGAAACTTTTTGTGCCCCCTGTATACTTTCTTTACAGCAACTTCATTCACTATCTCATTAAATGGCCATGGTGGATCTATCAGCTGGCTTTCAGGAATGCCGGAATAAGTGTCAATAGAAATTTCTACTATGTGTCCTGGCGCGGAGCTTGTTTAGCCATATTTATTTTTCTTCTGTTTTACGGAACAGGTTTACTACTCGCCATACCTCCCCTGGGAATCCCGGGATTGATTTTTGCAACCCTGCCGGTTATATGGGCTTTTGGATCTATAGCACATATGAGGCATAATAATCTTTCTGAAGCAGAACCGGAACAAACAGTAGCTGCAAGGAACTCAGGCATTGAGAGTATGAAAGCCATGGTATTCTACCTTTCCCTGATACTCATCTTTCTGATAACTGAAATCATCCTTAACCTGTCAGGGTGGATACCGGCAGCCGGGTTTAGTATGCTGGGAATTGCCCTGAATCTTAACACGCTCCTGTCCCTCCTCCTGCTGTTTATTATAGTAATACTGGCATTTGCCAATCTGATGTTACCCTCCCATGTGGTTGTCCATAAAAGGACATCTCAGGGATTTGATGAAAGTGTGTTTTTCCTGGGAATAATCGGCAAAAAATTTCTCCGGTATATGATTTCATTGATCCCTGCTGCTGTTTTTTCATTTTTCCTGGTGATAATACCCTCTGTCATTGTTTCTCTCGGCATTTTTCTCACTATCACAGTAAGAGATAATATCATTGACACCAGAATAGATATACTGAAAGAAAAATCAGTCTTAAGTTCCCCTTCTGAAAAACCGGCTATTAATAAAAATATACGCTTACTGAATATTTACAAGTCTTACCCGCAAAACATCATTAAAGAATTTTCAGGAATAAAGGAACTATCCATTCGCTCTGATCATCTGAAGAAAAATTTACAAAAAGCCGGTGAAGATATTATCAGGATGGAGGAAGAATACAATTGGGTAACCGATTCCCTGAAGAATGTTGCCTCCATGACAGCTTCTTCTGACCCTGGCAGGTTACAGGAACTCGAAATTAAGAGGATTGAAGCTGTACTGGACACAAAAAAAGCCAGTTTTGATTCCTGGAAAATACTGAAAAATGAACAAATAGCTGAAATAAATGCGGAAATATCCCTCACACGCTCCCTGCTCGTTCAACTCCCTGTTATTTTTCTGCTGACTTCTGTATGGCTCGCATTATTTGGCGGTCTTATTCTGGCTGTTCTTCTCTCCTACCTCGCTAATCTTTTTTACGATCTGTTTGTTTTCAGGGAAGACGGAAGAGTATCCCATTTTACCCACATAACAAGGGAAATCCAAAAGAAAGACCATAAGCAGCCGCTGCTGGGATTTACACTGCTGTTTATAACAATTGGTATTCTGATTGTAATTGTTTTTCTTTCCAGTCAATAATTCGAGGCTTTCTTAAGTTTTTTAACCACCAAGTATACAAGTACACACGAAGGAACACTAAGTCTATATCTCATATTTACAATCTTTTTTGATCTTCATTTGTGTCCATTGTGGTTAAAAAGATAATGCGCAAAACACAACGAAAAACCTGCTATTATTAAGCTGCAAAATGCGTTATTAATTATTATTAACATTATTATTCACGCTATTCCCCTATAAAACTACACTTTATGTCAAATATATTAAAAACTTGTGCAACCTTTTAAAAAATTTTTTCGTTAAATGTAATATATTAGCAATCGGATAATTACACACTAACTCCTGTGATATATAATGAAAATTTTGCATTATGTGAAATTTTAAAGTGAAAAAAGAATAATTAAACATATATAACTATATACATATAAAGGTATTTACAGAATATCAATGAACAGGGCAGAAGGGAAATATAACCCAATAAAAATTTCCTGGCTGAATAAGTTAATAGCTTATTTTGCCGGTAATTTTTTTGTTGTTATGTTAACCGTTCTTCTTTCCTCGTCATCTGCCTTATCTGCTCAGAAAATCACAAAAGATAATTATACCGGTTCATTTACAGATGACAACTCCTGGCAGAATCCACCCGCACCTAACATACCGGTTACCACCAATGTTATTATATACGGCAATATACAGCATATCGGGGACATAACTTTTAATGCGGATCTGACTGTAAATGACACACTTAGAATTTTCGGTAATCTTACTATGGGTAGTAATGATGAGTTAACTATCAATAGTGGGGGAATATTGATAATCTATGGTGATTATTATCCCGGCAACAAAACAAGCAGTGTGGCAGGAGGTACGCTTGTAATAACCGGGGATCTGGTTAAGCAGGGCGCACCCGATCAGGGAGATATTGAAATAACCGGAACTGTGTATATTTTCGGTGATGTAGTAAATGCAGGAGACGGATTTGGAGACCTGGATTGTCCTGACCCTAATGATTTTCCTGATAATTGTGGTTACGGAAATTATGAAGACATCCTGGAAGACACTACTATTTCGGATTTTTTTGAAAGCGGTTCCTATGAAATATCAGCATCCGGACCGACTGAATTTTGTGAAGGTGACTCTGTTACACTGTCTGTTCCGGATGAGGGTTCATGGTATCAATGGTACAGAGATAATATAATCATCTCAGGGGCCAGTTCATTTTCATATACTGCCATCCAAACCGGCACTTATCATATCCGGATGATTGTTACAGGAACAACTGATACCCTTAGCATTTCTCCTGTAACCGTTACTGTTTACCCCCTGCCAACTCCGTCCATAACAGGCCCTGCCGAGACCTGTGAAGGTTATTCTGAAGTCTTCTCCACCCCGCACCATGCCGACCATACTTATTTCTGGTCAGTAACCGGCGGAACCATTGTCGCAGGTGACGGCACACATGAGATTACTGTTGAGTTCACTGTTAGCGGAAGTGCAGAGATACAGGTAACTGAAACCAATGATATCACAGGATGTTCAGACATATCAGATGTGCATAACGTAACCGTTCATCCCACTCAGGTAATAGATAAAATAGATTCAACCAATAAGTTAAACGAAAGATAAAATAATCTTAATACTAAAAATTAATAAACAATTATTTATAAACACTAAATGTTCAACACAATGAAAACAAATTCAGTACTTAGAACCGTTGCGATCGCAGTATTCGCAGTGATCTTCTCAAACTCTCTTGTTGCCCAGTTTATCGGCAGCACTACAAATGAACAGCTTCCTATCGTTGAAGAACGAAAAGGGGGTACAACAACCTATTCGGTAGAAACATCCAATTTAGATGATTATACCTGGGCTGTAACCGGTAATGTTGTCAGCATCTCTCCCATTCCGGACGCCGGAGATGGTTCTGTCGGGAATCCCTGGGTGATCAACTGGACAAACGGACTTACTTCCATCGATGTTGAATGGGCAGCTGATGACAATACTATAACATCAGTGGCAGGGAATGTTTCCGTACAACAAAAGGTGTCAAGCGGAACGGTAACTTGTCCCAGTCAGATTCAATCCTGGGATGTGGCACTCTGGAGTTCCCCGACAGCCGATATTGACACAGTTGATATCGAGATATGTTCGGGCGACCCCCTTGGAGGTTCCATAAGAGTGAATTTCACCGGTGCTCCCAACTTTGCATTTACCTATACTGTCACTGATCTTGACGGATCAACTACAACAGTTACAGAAACTGCTATTGCAGACGGTTCGTTCACTATCAGTCTGCCTCCTAACCTGGTAAACACCACTACTGATACCGATCAGTACTACATTATCACCCTGGATAGTATGATTGATGCTTTTGATGATGTCAACGGGACATTATTAAATGACACATTTACCATAACCGTACATCCGACTGTGATAACCGGACCGATCAAGAGTAGCAGACCTTTAAACAGAAGATAGTACAGTGATTTATTTGATTTGTGTGATTTACAGGATAACCTGTAAGTAGATATAAATGAAATAAGTGAAACTAATGAACATTGTATCGCATAATGTTTTAAGTACTTAATAGTAATGAGGTTTTCCATACCGGTTTACGGGCCGTCACAATAACCTCTGTGAATCTCTGTGTAATCTCTGTGTTACTCTGTGTAATAATTCCAAACGTTTTATTACACGGAGAATCACAGAGAACCACAGAGAACCACAGAAAATAAAGTTTTTTTGGGACAGCCCCCACCGGTTCCGGAAAATACGCTGATTTAATATTCGCAGGCCCCCGGCTTATGATTATGTAATGAAGTATTACAGATACATATGGCTCTTAATGATCCTGACCGGACTGACGGTTAATTCGGCAGCACAATATATCAATATTGTCTGCCCGGGTGATACCGGACATGTCTATAGTGTCACAGGTTCAGAAGGATCAACGTTCGTATGGACGGTGAACGGGGGAACTATTGCCGAAAATTACGGTGACTCCATAAAAGTGAACTGGGGCAATACTGCCGGAGAGTTTGAAATCCGGGTTCAGGAATTCTCAAAATATAACTGTCCTGCAGTGCCTGTCTCAGGACTTGTCCTGATATCCGCACCGACTTTTAACCTTGGCGATGATTACGAGATATGCGAAGGAGAATCTGTACTGATATCTGCTCCGGGAACCTATACATCATATCTGTGGCATGACGGCAGTACCGGCACCAGTTATACTGCACGTACCCAGGGCCTGGTATCCGTTGAAATCACAGATCAGTATGGCTGTAAACGCACCGACGACCTGTTTGTTACTATTCACCCGCTACCGGTAGTGGATCTTGGCGACGATGCTACCCTCTGCAGCACCGAATCACTGATCCTGGATGCCGGAGCAGATGGCTCCGTATATAACTGGTCAACAGGTGAAATAACAAGGGAAATAACAGTGTACGAGGGCGCCAAAACGATATGGGTTAATGTGAAAGATATTTTTGAGTGTGAGAATTCTGACACTATTTCTATTCTTACCTGTTCAACCGCAGAATACTTCAAAGACATGCCCACAGCTTTCACTCCCAATGACGATGGGGTTAATGATGAATGGAGAATACCCCAGCTTGTGGCATTCCCACAGGCGGTGATTGAAATCTTTGACAGATGGGGTAACCTCGTTTTCCGTTCCGACCCGGGTTACTCCACTCCATGGGATGGAATTTTCAGAGGAAGAAAACTGCCGATGGATTCCTATTACTTCACCATTAACCTGAATAGCGGAAATATGGAGCCATTGGTAGGAACGGTGACGTTGATAAGGTGATGATAAGTGACGGGTGACGGGGTGAGTGGTTGAGTGGTTGAGTGGTTGAGTGGTTGAGTGGTTACGTGGTTGAGTGGTTACGTGGTTTTGTAGGGACAAAGCTAAAGCAGGATTAATTGAGTAATCGAGTAATTGATTAATCGAAGGGACGGAATGCACTGTAGAGACGCACGGCTGTGCGTCTTTGCAAGAAACCCTCGCTTTCGCGTAGCTTCAGCGAAGCAAAGGCAGGGGTTGCAATAAAATAGCCCCAGGAAAAATGACGAATTCCTGTTTTGAAAATAATATTAAAGTTCTAACAATATAAGTAACTATTTATATTTAAATACGTATATATCAATATAATAAGACTGATTTACATGTTGAAGATGAGATTCTGGTTAGTGATATTTTTTATGTGTTGCAGCTTATACTCTAACGCACAGCAGGTTCCTGTGTACAGTCAGTATATGATGAATGGTTTCCTCTTCAATCCGGCCATAGCAGGTAGCGAAGGATATACTGCCATTAATCTTATTGCCAGGGAACAATGGATCGGACTCAGGAATGCGCCAAAAACACATGCTATAAGCGGCCAGACAAGAATTCTGAAGAATTCATATATTTCCAAGGCTGCTTCTGTCAGAAAAAGACAAAAATTAAGCTCAAGAAGCGGAAAAGTCGGAGTCGGCGGATATGTATTTAATGACAAAAACGGACCGATTGACAGAACCGGCATGCAATTATCCTATGCATACCATATCAGGATGCACCAAAGTCAGTTGTCATTTGGATTATCCGGTATGTTTTACCAGTTCTCCATTGACCAGGAAAAAATAACCTTTGAGGAGCAGGATATATTTTTTGATATGACCGATAAATCCATTTTCATACCTGACGCAAGCGTCGGCGTATACTATACCAACCCTAATATTTTTGCCGGATTCTCCGCCTCCCAGTTATTCCAATCCGCCATGAGATTCGGAGAGAAAGGGTATGCAGAATATAAAATGAAACGATACTACTACCTTACCGGTGGTTACGATTTTGAGGTTAACCCCTCCCTGAACATCGAACCTTCCCTGTTATTTAAAACCACCGAAAACTTCGTATGGCAAGCAGATATTAATGCAAAATTCATTATTAATAATGACTACTGGGGAGGATTATCATACCGTACAGGAGGTTCCTTGATAATCATGGGCGGACTAAAAATTGACAAATTTGTTTTTGGATACGCTTTTGATTATACCCTCTCCAGCATTATGAAACATAGCTACGGATCACACGAATTTATGGCTTCTTTACTGTTTGGAGACAATGCCCGTCGTTACAGATGGCTGAACAGATATTAAATCCCTGTCTTAATTAAAAATAGTTCGTTATATTTTTTTATTGCACTGATAATCAATATTTTAACAATTCATCCTTAAATTACTCATGTTGTTAATAATCAACATATTGCGCCTTTGGCCTTTGCGTTTTATTTTAATTTAACTAACTACTGAATTAATCTGAAATTCTTAAATTCACCAAGACGCCTGTTAAAAAGGAGTTTCTTTTCAATCCACGATATAATTCTGTATTTTAACCTGTCATGTTTATTTTTTAAAGGATTTAACGTCCCTGCAGGACCAGAATACCTTAGCTGGTCCTTCCAGTCAAATTTTTCTATCCACTCCTTCATCACCTCCGGATGAGACCCGGAAAAAACGGGCAGTGCCGACAGATTTCCATAATCATATTTATTTGAATACAGTCCTGTCCTGTCCTGCTTCCCCACATTCTCCTTCCCATGATGATTGATCCGGAATGCCCTTATCTTATTACTCATAATTGCCGGAGGCCTCACCCATCCATAATGATAAACATAAGCATCAACTTCTGCCACTCTGAGTTTAAATGTACCCTCCTGCTGCCGGTAGCTGAGCCCGTCAAAATCCGGAATGCGCCGGAAAGACTGAGCCGATTCCCATGAATGGATCTCCGGATCGTTCCTGATGATCCGTATTTCCTTCCGGTACCAGCAATGACCATCCTGATAGTGATCGTAATCGCCCCAGAAATGGAAGTATTTAAATAATAAGCCCTCTACCTCTTTATTATGGAGCAACTCTTTACATCGCTGCTGAATAACCGGTAAATATTTCTCATGAATGACCTCGTCCGATTGCAAATAAAACAGCCAGTCGCCGGAGCAATGTGATTTTGCTATATCAGTCTGATGCGCATGTTCCATTCCCCGGGGGTATTTTTCAATATCCCAGACAGTGTCAATGATCCTGATCTTTTCAGAACCTATGCTCAGTAATTCTTCCCGGGTTTTATCATCCTCATCGGAATCACCCAGGGCTATAACAAATTCATCCACAATAGGCAGAATAGACATAACCGCCTGTTTAACCGGATAATATAACTTCAGGGCGTTTTTACCCATTGAGAACCCGCTGATCTTCATCTCCCCGGATATAATTAAAACATTTGCATTCTGTGAAGTTTTCTGTATGTTCCGCTTTTTATCCCGAGCAATTCATCATGTCTTCCCGACTCTACAATCTCTCCTTCCTCAAGGACAACTATCTGGTCGGCATATTTAACGGTCGACAGCCTGTGAGCTATCACAACAGATGTTCTGTTTCGCATGAGGTTGATGATAGCCTCCTGAACAAGGCGTTCAGATTCGGTATCGAGGGAAGAAGTGGCTTCATCAAGAATAAGTATGGGTGGATTTTTTAATACCGCTCTGGCTATGCTTATCCGCTGCCTCTGTCCGCCGGAAAGCTTACTTCCCCCTTCCCCTACTGTGGAGTAATACCCCAGTGGAGTTTCCATGATGAAATCATGCGCATTTGCTACTTTTGCGGCAGCGATGACATCTTCCTCGCCGGCATTATCTACTCCAAAAGCTATATTATTAAAGAAGGTATCGTTAAAGAGAATTGACTGCTGGCTGACGATCCCCATCAGTTTGCGCAGATCATGCAGTTTTACGTCCCTGACAGAAATACCGTCCATAAGAATATCTCCTCCGGTAACATCAATAAACCTGGGGATAAGATCCACCAGTGTTGACTTCCCTGCGCCCGACCTGCCGACAAGAGCAATGGTTGTGCCTTTCTCAATTTCAAGGTTTATATTCTTCAGCACCAGCTCCTGCCCGTAAGAAAATGAAACATCCTTAAATAAAATACTCTTTTTGAATTCTTTAATCGGAATGGCATCCTCCCTTTCCCTGATAGCCACATCAGCATCAAGTATCTGATCAATACGGTCGGATGAGGCCAGTCCTTTAAGAACATTATAATAAGCGGTGGTAACCGACTTGGCCGGATTAATGATCTGGGAAAAAATGATCAGGTAGGTGATCAGTGCTGATGAAGATAATGTTCCCTGCTGCCCCAGCACCATGGCCCCTCCAAACCATAATACCGTCACCATAACAAAAACACCCAGGAATTCACTTAACGGACTGGCAAGTTGTTGTTTTCTGAATATCCTCACTGTAAGCTTTGTAAATAAAGTATTACTATTCTCAAATCTCTTCTGCATCTTCTCTTCAGCATTAAATGCCTTGATGATCCTCAATCCCCCGAGAGTTTCCTCAAAAACAGACATGACAAGGCCAAGTTTCTTCTGCCCTTTTAACGAACTTCCTCGTAGTGTTTTACCAATCCTTCCGATGATAATTCCGCTGAGAGGTAATAAAACCAGCACAAAGAGGGTTAGCTGAAAGCTCATGTAAAACAATGCCCCCAGGTATATTAAGATAAGAATGGGATCACGGAAGATCATTTCAAGGGATCTGACCACTGAAACTTCTATTTCCTGCACATCCTGAGCCATCCTGGTCATAATATCCCCCTTTTTCTCTTCAGTAAAGAATCCCAGCGGCAGGTCCAGAACTTTCTTATATACCTTGTTCCTGATATCCCTTATTACACCGGTGCGGATTGGTATCATGAAAAATTTGGAAAGATACAGGAACAGGTTTTTAAACAATGAAGTAACCACCACTACGAGGCCAACGAAGATCATGGCATTTACTTTTCCGTTATAAACGATGATCTGGCTGAGTAAATAATTAAAGTTATGGATGACTGCATTGGCTGACAGGGAAAAGGGCACGGGATCAGTTACCAGGTCAGATTGCCCGAAGAGTATATTAAGAAAGGGGGCGACCATGGCAAGACTGAAGAGGGAAAAGACAGATGACAGAACAACCAGCCCTATACTAAGTAAAGCGTCCCACTTATAAGGTATGATGTATCTGAAAATCTTATAAATACTCTTCATTAAGTTTTTCCTTCGCTGTGATAATGAAAAAATTACAAACTTAACGAAAAAAAGATACATTACTTATATTCCCGTGTAGTTTTTCGGAGAAATATTTTTCAATTCAGTTTTGATATCAGCGGAAATATTAAGTGAATCAATAAATTCATGAATAACATCTATCGTTATGGCTTTATTATGGCGGGTTAGTGATTTCAGGGCTTCGTAAGGCTCAGGGTATGCTTCTCTCCGTAATATGGTCTGAATAGCTTCGGCAACAACCGCCCAGTTATCTTCCAGGTCACGGTCAATTTTTGAAATATTTATGATCAGTTTACCCAGTCCTTTGAGTATGGATTTAAAAGAAATATATGTATGTGCCATCGGCACCCCTGCATTTCTCAGCACAGTTGAGTCGGTGAGGTCTCTCTGTAAACGCGATACGGGAAGTTTCCGCGCCATGAATCCGAACAATGCGTTGGCCATTCCCAGGTTTCCTTCCGCATTTTCAAAATCAATCGGATTTACTTTATGAGGCATAGCTGATGAGCCGGTTTCTCCCGGGTTTATTTTCTGGCGGAAATATTCAAAGGAGATATACATCCATATATCCCTGCAGAGGTCGATAAGTACCGTGTTAATGCGGGCAAGGTTATCAAACAGGGCGGCGAGATTATCATAGTGTTCGATCTGAGTGGTAGTGGCCGACCGGTGTAATCCAAGGACATCATTAACAAAATGGTCTGCAAATTTTTTCCAGTCGACATCCGGATAAGCTGCGGCATGAGCATTCAGGTTGCCGGTAGCACCACCGAATTTGGCTGACCAGGGAATGGCAGCAAGTTGTTTCTTCTGGACTTCAAGTCGTTCAACAAAAACCATGATCTCCTTCCCGAGGCGTGTAGGGGACGCAGGCTGGCCATGTGTTCTGGCAAGCATGGGAATATCTGCCCATTCTTTGGCAAGATTATGTAAAGTAAAGATCAGCTTATCAAACAGCACCATGTATTCCCCTGTAATAAAATCCTTTACCAGGGCGGGGATAGCGGTATTGTTAATATCCTGGGAAGTAAGGCCGAAATGAATAAATTCCCTGTACTGTGAAAGTCCTTCCTTATCAAACTGTTCCTTAATGAAATATTCAACTGCCTTCACATCATGATTGGTCGTTTTTTCGATGGTTTTAATCCTGCCGGCCTGTGTATGACCGAAGTCCTTATATATTTCCCTGAGAGATTCAATTTTCGCATCAGGTAATTGCTGGAGCTGAGGTATTCCTTCTTCAACCAGGGCAATAAAATATTCTATTTCCACCCATATTCTGTATTTGATGAGTCCAAATTCCGAGAAGAAGGGTGCCAGTTCAGCGGCCTTATCCCTGTATCTTCCGTCGATGGGGGAAATGGCTGTTAATGGATTTAATTCCATGAATTTTTAATTAGAGATGTAAAGATAAGGGATTTTTTTGGGAAATGACCATGGGGTTTTTTCTACTTCTTAACGCACCGTACAGAAAAGGCATAAATCTCAGTGCCATCACCCATACTGCCGCCAGAATCACCAAAATAAGCATATCTGAGAATTCCCGGGTTTTGAGTACCAGACCAGTAAAACCCCAGATATTTCAATGAGGAAAACCTCTGGTTGTAGAAATCCGCCCTTCCCCCAAATTGAATGTTGATGATATCAGGTACTAAAGCTAAGTGATTGATCAGGTTTTGCCATTGATCATCCGTCGGCAGGCTCCAACCTGCAGGACATGCTGTTTTAGCCATTTCATAACTATAAAGGGCTCCATAATCTCTGTAATTCTTCGTAGCCTTTGCCTGAGAAACCGAATTCTCATTATAGTCGAAGACATATACGCTCTTTGTGTAGAGAGTAGACCACGCATTAATTTCAATACCTGATACTTCAGGTAAGTACCTGAGATTCTCCGTCATCCAGATATCATCACCTATTTTGGCTGTTTTATAGGAGTTTCCATCCCTATGATCGACATAAACATCATTCTTAAGAACCTTAGAGGGAGCAGTGTTAATTCCCTCCGCCTTTACATTCTCTTCCTTATTAAATTGTATTCCATCCGGGAGTTTGATGTTATGCGTAACAAATGACATACGGGAGCTGCAGGATTCCCCTAGAAGCCTTAAAAGAGAAGTAAACGGGGAGAAAGCAATGGTTAATATCTCATCCTTTATGTTAGCCGATTTGTCAGGGTTTTTTACAATGGCTGTAAATATAAGGCTTTGTGAAAAAACCTCTTCCAAAGTAACTTCGACCATTATATGGTTACTCCATTTTTTACTGCCTATTTTATAGGAATCCACCAGTACCTGAGTAGAAGGAGCAAACGGAAGCAGTCCCAGAATACCATCATTTAATGAATTTGTTGGCACAGAGACCTTTTCAGGTTCATTAACAGTGAGCTTCTGACCTGAAAAACCATCCTGCACTATAATGGCCGAAACTTTAGCATTCTGGAGGATGATAAACAAATCCTGCTCATAAGAATCTGTAGTGCCGGTATTTTGAATAACAAATGACAAGCTTGTATTATCCGGATTAAAAGAAAATATTTTCTGGTAACGTGGTGAGAGCCACCTAAAAGGATCCCTGAACTGATAATTCTCCATCCGGGAGGAGGAAATGATCTCATGATCCAGCACAACAGTTTTAACGGGTTCCCTTGCCGCCCGCATTACACTTTGCGCGTTGAGCATCATCCCTGAAAAAAGAATGAGCTGGATAAGGAAACAATGCTTTAATGTCATATTCTTAAGAGATTATCTGGTCAGATCAATAAGAGCCCCACTGCCGACCCGATAAGTTATACTCCGTTGTGCCTGCTCCAGTTCGTTATTCTTTTTAATCTCCATATTACGCTGCTCAACCTCTTCGCGCTGTTTAAAATAGTTCGCGCCGGGATTTATTTACTTCTTCGGCCCTCTCCCGGGCTGCTTTTTGCTGTTCTCCTATTGCAATTATGTTTTGATTAATATTTTTAGTAATCGGCTTATCTTTTTTAATCTTTCCTGTAAATGCCATTATGGATAAAAGTACACCAGGGGTAGTAATAAATATATGTGTAGAAATGATATTCCCAATTGGAGGTTCATAATTTTCTCTATTATATGCATAATTGTGTCCCCAAACCCCTAAAGATGTTAATGCAATTCCGGTAAATAAATATCCTTTATTTACCACCTTTTTATTTTCAGGTAACAGCACAGGCTTTTTATAATAACTCTCCCATTTAACCAGGTTCAGATTTGGCAGGGGTAATTCCTCAACCATATCTTTCATCATTATCACATCTACCCGTGTGGTTTGATCCTCCCTAACCGGAACAAAGAATGTTTCAGTCCGGTATCCGTCTTTTTTGGCTGTAATCACAATGAATTCATCAACAGGCACCTTTGTGAGCCTCACCTGGCCTGTACCTTCCTTCTTTCTGTTAACAATTAATTCAGCATCTGCGGGTTCTACATTTACATTCAGCTGTCCATAGAATTGTCCCAGCCGGAAGTCATGTATCCAGTTGTAATCATAACCTCCGTATTTTCCGGATATCTGCAGTTTCACCGGCAGAAAGGATACAGACTGTGGAGCTGCATCATTCAGGAAAAACACATAATCGGAAGGGGTATACCCGTCAGCTCCTGCTTTAATAGAAGCATAACGATGTGTATCCTCAATAATGGTTACATAATCCCTCAGAGACGAAAATTTAACCACTGTATCAGTAACATTGGCTCGACCGGTATTTCTCAGAATCAGGGGTATCTCAATTCTGCCATCCGACTTTTCAATGATCATATTCCCGTTACCCTGACTTTGTCCGATGTTATCATCATCAATAATGGCGCCTCCATACTGTATCGGGCCAACACGATGTATCGTAATGGTGAAATTATCAGCAAAAACAAGATATTCACCATTTTCATCCCGCTTCCTTGAATCCATGATCTTCAGATTTATTATCGCTTTATGGAGATGAGGAGCATCAGGTGAAATGTCAATTACGAGATGTTCGTTACCTGGCAGAACTGATCCTTCAGAAATATCATTATATGAAACCTTGGATGTAATAACATTTACATAAGGATCGGATGAAGATACAAATGCGGATGTACTTATAAAATCACCTTTAACAGCTCTAAGGCTTAACTGCAGAGTGATCCGCTCGCCGAAATCAATATTGCCATTCCTGTTCCCTGCCAGTCCCTCCACTGTTTTAATCAGTGAAACATCATTAAGTAGCTTGTAATCATGAAATATAATTTTATCCTGGGAAAAAACATGAGTAACAGAGAATAGAACAAAGAGAACTATCAGGCTGAAAAAGGATTGTAAATTTTTCATTATTAATCAATTACATTGCTTGGTTAAATATTTGTCAAACAGAGAGTTGCGGAGGTGTTGTTTAAAAATAATATGCCTGACATAAAACCGCTTAAGCGGTGAATATAATTAAATTTTTCAAAATTACCTGCAATAAGTATCGTGAAGAATTCAACAATTAATGCCGGATAAATTATTGTAATATTTTATTCTTAAATTTATTCCCTTAAAACCATAAGTGATGATACAAAGATTAACTAAAGAATTTCAACAGGGTTACGGTCACTCATACCCTGACTATAAAATCTCCCGGTATAGCATGCTTCTGAAAGTCAAAACAATAATTACATTCCTGCTGATTGTCATAGCTTCATCAGCACAGGAAGTATATAATTCAGAGAGTGATTCCTCCCTGGTGTACACCTTCAATGTTAAAGAGCAAATTGCCCGTCCCATCTGGAGGATAACCCAAAAAGCCTTTGCTGAAGCAGCGGATATGCATGCAGATCTTATTCTTATCCAAATGAACACCTATGGCGGTGCCGTAGATATAGCCGACTCCCTCAGAACAAAGATACTGAACAGTAACATCCCTGTTTATGTATTCATAGACGATAATGCGGCTTCTGCAGGAGCCCTCATCTCCATTGCCTGTGACAGGATTTATATGAAACCCGGCGGGAAAATCGGAGCCGCCACAGTAGTGGATCAGACCGGAGCAGTGGTGCCGGATAAATACCAGTCGTATATGCGTGCCACCATGCGTGCAACAGCTGAGGCTCACGGAAAAGACACCATAATAACAGACAGCGACACTACCTATAAATGGAAAAGGGATCCGAAGATAGCCGAAGCCATGGTAGATCCCTCCGTATTCATTCCCGGGATCATTGATACAGGCAAAGTGTTAACCTTCACCGCCGAAGAAGCCCTGCAACACGGATTCTGTGAAGGACTTGTCAGCAGCATTCCTGATCTGTTACATACTGCCGGAATAACCAACTATGAACTCGCTGAGTTTAAAGCCACAACCATTGATAATATAATAAGCTTCCTGCTTAACCCCCTTATCCATGGACTATTGATAATGATAATCATAGGCGGCCTGTATTTTGAACTTCAAACACCGGGAGTAGGATTTCCTCTTGCTGCATCTGTCACTGCTGCCATCCTGTATTTTGCCCCTCTCTACCTTGAAGGTATCGCACAAAACTGGGAACTTGCCATTTTCATCGTTGGAATTATTCTCCTCCTGGTGGAAATTTTTGCCATTCCCGGATTCGGGGTGGCGGGCATCAGCGGGATCGCCCTAATTGTAGGAGGGCTCACTCTGGCTATGGTGGATAACCTTGTTTTCGAAACAGGGGATATATCACTTATCCTTAATGCCGTTTTTAAAGCGTTCTTTATCGTGGTGGTGTCTGTATTTATTTCACTGGTCTTATCCATTTATCTGGGTAAACAGCTTATAACGTCAGGATTGTTCCCACATATAGCGCTCAGCGATACCCAGCAGAAATCGGAAGGATATATCGGAGTTGATAATTCCTTCATCTCTCTGGTCGGAAAAGAAGGCTCTGCCTATACCGTTCTCCGGCCTTCAGGGAAGATTATTGTTGACCAGGAAATATATGACGCCAAATCGGAATATGGCTTCATTGATAAGGGAGAAAAAGTAAAGGTGATAAGGTATGAGACAGGGCAGTTGTATGTGGTGAAGGGGTAGAGAAAGGGACGAAGGGATGACATGTGACGTGAGTAATTGAGTAATTGAGTAATTGAGTAATTGAGTAATTGATTAATTGATTAATCCACCTACGCTTAAGCTTGTGCCTCCCTTCGGCCGCAGGAGGCTTGCCGAAGACGCGGCGCTAAAGCTTCAGCGACACGCGGACGGTGGATGAAAAAGAAACCACGGGATAATGTTGGGGCATAGCTACGTCTATGCCCTGCAAAAATGAGAGTGTGAATAGTTATAAATTACGCATCATTAATGAATCAAATAGTTCAGGACATTTTTCTGATAAGAGACTATCAAAGCAGTGATTTTGAAAATCTTATACGACTATGGAAAGCCACCGGTATCTATTGCCCTGAAAGAAAAGATGACAAAAAAAGCATAGAAAAATGCAATGCATCCGGAGGTAAGATGCTTGTGATGGAGAATACAAAAGATAAGCGGATTATGGGATCCTCATGGATGACAGTGGATGGCAGACGGCTGTATATGCACCATTTCTGTATCTTACCGGAATACCAGGGAAGAGGACTTGGAAAAGCCCTGGGATATGCTTCCCTTGAATTTATTAAACAAACAGGTTATCAGACAAAAATTGAAGTGCATAAGGAAAACACACGTGCCAAAAATTTATATGAGAAGCTTGGGTTTTTCAGTTATACGGATTATGATATTTATATGATGAGGGATATGTAATATCTAACTCTAACATTAATGTTCAAAACAGTTATTAATACGAATCTTATAAAATTAAACCCCAAACGGTTAATACTTATTTTAGTTGTTTTCATTTGTCTGATTATAAGCTCAGGCTATACTGTTTCTGACAATCCCTGGGAGAAATGGGACCCTGAAACCATTGCCATTGCTAATACAGCAGCCGGAGTAGATTACCTGTCGGAAGAAGAAAAACAGGTTGTCCTGTTTACCAACCTGGCAAGATGGGACGGGCTACTGTTTGTAAGCACTTTCATGCACACCTATATGGAAAACAGGAAACCTACCAGGTATTCACGATCACTTATACGGGACCTTAAGAAAGTAAAGGGGCTTCAACCTTTATGGCATGAATATGACCTATATGAAGCCGCTAAGGGTCATGCTATTGAATCAGGCAAATCCGGTCATGCCGGACATCGAAATTTCGACAGAAGGTTTAAACCTTTGCTGGGGAAATATAACCTGGTGGCGGAAAATTGCGCCTATGGCTTTGATAAGGCTATGGATATAGTGATACAGCTTCTTATTGATGAAGATGTCCCAAACCTGGGACACCGGAAAAATATGTTAAATCCTGAATTTAATTCCACAGGGGTTTCCATTCAACCTCATAAAAAATATAACCATAATTGCGTGATCAGTTATGGCAAAAAATAATTATGATTGTTCCGGAATTTTATCAGGGATAGTATATTATTGACTTTATATACACGTTAAATCATACAGAACGTTTAAACCAGAATAATTATGAGACACGAAAGATCACACACAAAAATCATTGCCACACTGGGGCCTGCATCATCCGATAAGGAAATACTACGTCAGTTGTTTATCGAGGGCATTGACGTCTGCAGACTGAACTTCTCACACGGAAGTCATGATCTTCACCTTGAAAACATCAACAAGATAAGGGAACTGAATGAAGAAATGGATGCAAATGTAGCTATCCTTGCAGATCTTCAGGGACCCAAGCTCAGGATAGGAGAGGTTGAAAACAATGAGGTTTTTCTTAAAGAAGGGGAAAAATTCAGCCTGGTAACCACAAATTGCACGGGTACAGTCGAAAAAGTCTACATG
The DNA here is from genome assembly GCA_964454295.1 of uncultured Bacteroidaceae bacterium. Taxonomy (GTDB): domain Bacteria; phylum Bacteroidota; class Bacteroidia; order Bacteroidales; genus CAYVTV01. Next base: position 4,363 of record CAYVTV010000025.1, on the reverse strand, counting down.
AACTACGAACTCCTTCCCAAAGATGTTAAACCCGGTGAAAGCATCCTCATAGATGACGGAAAAATAAAACTGTTGGTGATCTCCACAAACAGTACCGATACAGTGGAAACCATAATAATTCACGGAGGAACCTTGTCATCACGGAAAGGCGTAAATCTCCCGGGTACAAAGGTCTCTCTTCCCAGTCTCACAGAGAAAGATATTGCAGATGCGAAATTTGCCCTGGAACATAATCTGGACTGGATAGCCTTATCATTTGTAAGATCAACCACCGACCTTATTGATCTGAAGGATCTGATCAAAAAGAATAAAAAGAACACTCGTGTAATTGCCAAAATCGAAAAACCGGAAGCACTGGAAGAACTTGACCAGATCATTGACATGGCCGATGGTATTATGATAGCCAGGGGTGACCTTGGAGTAGAAGTTGACTTTGACAGGGTACCCCTGATCCAGAAAGATATTCTGCAAAGATGTATTTGTCAATCAAAACCGGTAATTGTAGCCACCCAGATGATGGAAAGCATGATCACCAATTTCAGGCCAACCCGTGCTGAAGCGAATGATGTGGCCAATGCGGTTATTGACGGGGCTGATACTCTTATGCTGAGCGGGGAAACCTCTGTTGGGAAATACCCGGTTGATGTAATTCGAAGTATGCAGAAAATCATTGACTGGACAGAAGAATACGGGTATCAGTATTACCGTGATCATCCCCCGAAGGAATTCTGCAGGACATTCCTTTCTGACTCTATCTGCTATAACGCATGTATGATGGCAAAACAAACCGGCGCCGAAGCCATTGTTGTTTTTACTGCTTCAGGATACACTGCTTTTAAAATTGCCTCCCATCGTCCTAAGGCCAATATTTTTGCCTTTACAATGAATAAAGGCCTTCTCCCGGTTCTATCCCTGGTTTGGGGTGTAAGAGCATTTTATTCGGAAGGAGATAACAATATTGACGACTATATTAACCATTCCATAAATTTCCTGAAGGATAAGAATCTGATTAATGATGGAGATGTGATCGTTCATGTAGGAAGTATTCCTATTCTGGAGAGGGGAAGAACCAATATGTTAAAACTGAGTTATATTTAACCCCCTTAGTGTTCCTTTGTGAAACCCTTTGTGTCCTTCGTGGTTAATTACGGAATGCATTTAACCACAAAGGACACAAAGGAAACAATCATATAAATTAAAACCTGAAATTATGAAACCTACTCTAACTTACAGTCTTGTTGCTATTTTACTTATTCTTTCAGCATGCACTCAACCCCCGAAAGATTACCTGAACGAATCCGAATCTGAAATTCAGGCCAGGATGGCATGGTGGGATGAAGCTAAATTCGGGATGTTTATTCACTGGGGACTCTATGCTGTTCCGGCGGGTGAATATAAGGGTGAAAAAACGAACAGAATAGGAGAATGGATCATGCATCACATGGGGATTCCCGTTGCTGAATATGAACAATTCGCTCCCCGGTTCAATCCGGTGAAATTTGACGCCGCTGAATGGATCTCCATCGCTAAAAATGCCGGAATGAAGTATATAGTCATCACTTCAAAACATCATGATGGCTTTTGCTTGTGGGATTCAGAACTCACTGACTGGGATATTATGGATGCCACCCCATTTAAACGCGATATTCTGAAAGAGCTGGCTGATGCCTGTGAAAAGGAAGGTATACGTTTATGTTTCTATCATTCTATAATGGACTGGCACCACCCGGATGCACAGGCTATTTTTGAACCCAACTATAACCAGGGCAAAGATGGCAACATTAATCCCAATTTCCCCCGATATGTTGAAAACTACCTGAAACCACAGTTAAAGGAACTTGTTACCGGATACGGGGATATAGGAGTATTGTGGTTCGACGGGGAATGGATTCCCGATTACACAACAGAAATGGGAAAAGATATTTACAACTACCTAAGGAATCTGAAGCCTGATCTTATTATAAACAACAGGGTGGATAAAGGCCGCCAGGGAATGGAAGGTATGACTGCTGAAGGTGATTTCGCCGGAGATTTCGGTACGCCCGAACAGGAAATACCTGCTACAGGAATTCCCGGAATAAGATGGGAATCATGCATGACCATGAACGATACATGGGGATACAAGCATTTTGATGAAAACTGGAAGTCGGAAAGAACACTCATTCATAACCTCGTAGATATTGTTTCAAAAGGTGGAAATTTCCTTTTAAATGTGGGACCCACTGCTGAAGGGCTGATCCCTGAACCCAGTGTTGAACGCCTGAGATCCATAGGAGAATGGATGAAAGTAAACAGAGAAGCAATATACGGAGTTGAAGCCAGCCCGTTTGAAAAACCTGAGTGGGGATGGTATGCTGCAAAAGATGATAAGATTTTCGCTTACGTGGCTGAATGGCCTGAAGACGGAGTTTTAACCATGCCGGAAGTTAATCTTAGCCTCAGTACAGCATGGCTCCTTTCCGATCCGGAAAAAACCCTGCTCCCAATCAACCCTGCAGAAACCGGATTAAGCCTGCAACTTCCGGCTGCTGCCTCTGATCACATCGTGTCTGTGATAGCAATTGAATATCAATAAGTTAAAAAGAACCTGGTATACATCTCCCTTTGTGTCCCCTTCGTGCATTCCTTTGTGCCCTTTGTGGTTAACTACAATACGTGTTTAACCACAAAGGGCACAAAGGTTTTCACAAAGGGACACGAAGGACTTCAGAATGAATCCCAATATCGAACTTTTTAAAAATAAATGTTACTTTTTTTGTATATTTAGATTATATTCGTATATTTGTATATAATTTCGTAATAAAATGACAGTAAACACTCCTTCCGGGAAATATGAGGATATCCTGAAGACTGCACAGGACTTATTCTGGAAACATGGATTCAGAAGGGTTTCAGTGGAAGAAATATGTAAAAAGGCCGGTGTCAGCAAAATGACATTCTACCGATATTTTCCCAATAAAATTGAGCTTGCAAAAACGGTGTTCCTAAATGTCGTTCGTGACGGACAGGTTAAATTCAGAAATATTATGCAGGAAGGTATTCCAGTGAAAGAAAAAATTAAGCGTATCATTGAATTTAAAACTGAAGCTACAAACGAGATAAGCCGTGAGTTTATGGAAGACTTTTATTTGGGTTCAGAACCTGAATTAAAAGATTTTGTAAATAGAACAACATCTGAAGTCTGGAATTCACTCATAAATGATTACAGAAACGCACAAGAAGCGGGTATTTTCCGTAAGGATTTCAAACCTGAACTCTTAATTCAGATATCATTCAAATTCGTTGATTTGCTTAGTGATGAAAAGTTAACCGGGTTATATGACTCCCCACAGGAATTTATTCTTGAATTGACAAATTTATTAACGTACGGAATATCACCTCATGATTAAATACGGATGAAGCTGTTATGTAAAATAATATCTGTTATTTCGTTCCAGTGCCTGTTTCAAATTATTTCGGGTCAGGATACGGTTAAGCATGAATACGAGGCATCCAAAAGGGAAAGTCTGTACCTTAAAGGTCAGGTTTCTGCATGGCTTAACATTAATCCGGACATTGATTTGCCTGTCTTTTCCGGAGTGAGGTATATACCTGAAATTCATTACAACATAAATTTAAATTATAATAAATTAATAGACTTTGAAGCTTCAGTAAACAGTTTTGGCACAGCCGGGCTTCATCCCTTTGATTCTATTCATTTCGACGGGAAAATCAAACCGTACCGGTTATGGTGCAGATATTCGGGAGACCAGTACGAGATCAGACTGGGTCTGCAAAAGATAAATTTCGGTTCTGCTTATATGTTACGGCCCTTAATGTGGTTCGACCAGGTTGATCCAAGGGACCCGCTTCAGCTTACTGACGGCGTATGGGGACTTTTGGGCAGATATTATTTCCTGAACAATGCCAATATATGGATATGGGGTTTATATGGAAATAAGGAACCAAAAACATGGGAAACAGGTAAAACCAATCAGAAGTACCCTGAATTCGGCGGAAGATTCCAGATGCCTGTACTTAAAGGCGAATCAGCAATCTCATATCACTTCAGAATGGCTGACACCCGTGGTATTGATAATTCGGTTGCTCCAATAGCGGAAATAGCTGAAAACCGTATAGGTCTGGATGGAAGATGGGATATCGGCCCTGGTGTCTGGTTTGAAGCAGTATGGATCAATAAGAATAAAAGAGTCGGAAATATTACTAACCAGGAAATGGTAAATGCAGGGATTGATTATACATTTGGTATTGGAAATGGTTTATATGCTGTTTTTGAGAACCTGCTTGCATCCTGGGATGAAGACCCCTTTGCATTTTCAGAAGCTGTGTTTTTTTCGGGAACTTCCCTCTCCTACCCTTTGGG
>CAYVTV010000024.1:0-24431 GCA_964454295.1 uncultured Bacteroidaceae bacterium | reverse complement strand
TTAAGAACAGATTAAATCAACAAATCAAATCAGGTAATAATATGAAGAATCATTGGTTTTCAATTACATCGTTTCTTTTAATAGTAACGGGAATTTTGATGCGTATTGATAATACAATGGCACAGTCAGCGCTTCAGCAGCTTGAGCAAGCTGCAGGGAAGTCCATTGGCAGTGTAAATGTTCCGGCGGTAAACGCGCCCAGTCCCGTAGGAGCTGCCGGTTCAGCATTATCAAATATTTCCCAGGGAGTTTCTACTTCCACTGTTATTTCCAATGCGGTTGCCGGAGCAGTCATACAGGGATTAGTAAATAATATCCTGTTTTCATCACCTCAAAAGAGCCAGGCTGAAATCGATGCGGAAAGAATAGAACAGGAAAGGATCGAAATGGAAGCTGAAATACAAAGACAACTTGAAATTGCCCGGCAGCAGGAAATACATGATAATCTGATGCAATCCTCAAAAGAATTACCCGGATCTCAGTCAATGGATTTTAAAGCCCTCGACGGTGATATGGAGAACATGAGAAAAGCTGCTGCTGACCAGTTTGAACCGGACGGAACCGGTGGAAATACCATCAGAGCTACAGGTGGAACTGATTTTTTCGGAGATAAGGTTACTCCGGATGATATAGATATTCTCACAGATCCTCAAAATGATCCCATGATAGTGGATTTAAGAGATGCCAGAAGTTTTATCGTTGAAAATATCAAAACAGATAATGAAATAATTGAGAAAATAAAACAGGAAGATGCAAAAAAAGAATCCGCTCAGAATAAACCTGAATGCAACAAGGCTGAGCTGAATAAGAAACTGGATGGACTTCTGAATGAAAGACAAAAATTTTTGAAAACTATTGAATTGACACAGAGCGAGCTGCAGAAATGGGAGGAACAGAACAATGCAGCTTTGATGAATGCTGCCAAAAGAGGTCTTGAGTACTTTATCGGGGATGTTGTGGATAAGTTAGGTAAAAAAGGAGAAGCTGCTGCCAGACTGGAAAATATCCTGACCAAAAATGCAGAACAGATGGTCAGGGATGGCTTAGATATTAATGAAATTCAAAACAAAATTCAAAGGATGCATAATTTATCCAAGGTTGCCGGTGCTATTAAAGGTACTTATAACCTGAAAGACTGGGAAGCATTTTTGAAAGACGGTTGGAGTGCATTGGTACTGAGAGTAAGCGAATCAAATGCTGAGATCAGGGAAATATTGAATAATCCGCAGATGCAGAAATATTTCAACCTGGAAAATCCTTCTCCGGATATGAATATCCCTACTCCTGAACTCCGGGTGCTCCTGGATATTGCAAATGTCGGCCTGACCTATGATGTTTTTGGAAGCTGGGTGGCTAAAAAAGCTCCCATTATAGCACTTACTCAATTCAGTATTGATCAAATTTACAATGTCACCGACTGGATTCTTAGCTATAGGAATATATGTATGCTTCGTGAAGTTAGCGGAAAAGAAATGGTCGCTGCAAATTACCAACAGCAAAAAATAAATGAGACCATTTCTTTAATTCAAAACTGCAGATAATTCAAAACATAAATACAACATCTTTTTATAATACACTCAACACACTCAAACCACTTAATTAATCGGTATATGAATAATAATTCGAAACAAAATAAAGTCAATATCAGATCCAATTTAGCAGTTATTTTTGGAATTATATTGTTCTCCATCCTTACTCCTGAACAAAGCCATGCTCAGAAACCATATATAAGGTTATGCCTGGATGCCATTGAATTGGAAAAAAAAGGAAACCTGGATGAAGCTGTTAATAAATACACTGAAGCGATAAACCTGAAACCGGATGAGTGGACGGGGTATTATTACCGTGCAAAGGTAAATCAAAAAAAGGGGAAACCCGACGAAGCCATTCAGGATGTCACAAGGGCGATTTCACTTTCTCCGCAGACTTTATCATTGTATGCTTTAAGAGCGGAGTGTTATACGGCAAAAGGATCATATGACCAGGCTCTTACCGATTACAATAAAGCCTTGTCAAAAATCGATCAGGATGACAAAGACATATACCTTACGTTTTTAAACAGGGGAAAGACATATTTTTACAATAAACAATACCGTGAGGCTTTAAACGATTTTAACGAGTCATTGTCACTCGCGCAGAAATATCAGAGACCTGTAGCAGAAATATATTATTTCAGGGGAAGGGCAAATCTTGAACTGAATAATTTTTCAGATGCGGTAAAAGATTTCGATACTCAGCTCTCTTCCCAGCCTGATAATTTGCAGGGGCTGCTAATGCAGGGTATTGCCTGCATAAAAACAGGAAATAAGGAAAAGGCCATTGCTAACGCTCAAAAGATCATTCTGTTGGATCCAACAAAGGAAGTAATGTTTTCAGGAAACAATATGTCCGATATGTTCAATCTTGATTTAAGAAAGAGTAAATCCATTCAACTGCTGGATGATGCAAAGACCTATATACAAGAGCAATACTCGATACCGTCAAGAACCCTTGCAAACATCAAATTAGAGGAAGCTTTCAGAAATCTTGATTCGGCATGGTTATTTACTCCCGGACTCACAAGAGAAGACCTTGACTTAAGAGACACCATAAAAGAGAATCTTTTTGTTGTATATCCCCTGATGAAACCCAAGCCTGAGATTTCCGAAGTAGCCAGAAAATATGCTGTACAGGCGAGAAGTGCGACACAGGGGAAAAATTATAAGGAAGCATTACAACTGTGGTCAACCGCAATCAATATAGCGCCTTATTTCTCAACAGCCTATTATAACCGTGCCTTATTGCATGAGCAAATGGGAAATTTCAGAAAAAGTATTACGGATATTGAATATTACCTGAAACTGGAACCTGATGCTTCAGATGCCCGGACTGCCAAGGATAAAATCTATGAACTACAGGGAAAACTTAAAAATGCCCCTGAAACTGTTCAGCAATATCCTGCCGGACAAATCAATGAGCTAGTAGGGACAACTTATACACCAACTCGTTATGTTTTTTCTCTTGCATTTGGCGGAGGTGGAGGAATTCAGGTGGCAAAGAATCCCTCAATTGCTGAATTATGGCAGCAAAGCATTGCAGGAGTATCAGGAATTGATCATGAATATCCTGGTGTTCGTGGACTTTTCTCGGGTGATATGGAAATGCAGATTAAACCGGTTCAAAGCATAGGCATCGGGGCATTCGGATCCTTTACCGGAGGGATAGGCACCAAAGCAAAGGTATCAGGAACAAAATATTTGCTTAATATGGCTTCAGGCCAGTTTGGTGGCTTTGCCCGTTATTATTTCTATCTTGCTGAAATTAAAGATTATCCTGATTATTACATCCAATATGCCATGGGGAAAAACACTTTGACTGGATACTATGGAGTTGCCACTATGGATGGTATTATCTTCGATTATTCATACATGAAACACTTCGAAGGTTCAGCTCCCCTTAACAGTTTTGGCATAGGAATGAGCGGAAAAGTTGGAAAACACGGATATCTTGATCTGAATCTGAATTATCTGATTTCTGAATTTGATGAATTGACATACGAGATAACCATCAATAAAGCCAACCCAGGTGAAGTCGGAACCACTGGTAGTTTAACAGTTCCCAGTGGTGCTGTCACTGCAAATTTTAATGGATTCATCATGAAATTCAGATTTGGAATTTGTTTTTAATGTAGTTGTTAATGATAGTTGTTAATTTGTCATCATATTTGGTTGTTAATAACAAAAAATCCTGTATATCGTTGATATACAGGATTAATCAGCGGTCTGGACGGGACTCGAACCCGCGACCCTCGGCGTGACAGGCCGATATTCTAACCAACTGAACTACCAGACCTCTTTCTAATTGCCCTGCAAAAATAATCGTTTTTTTCATACCAAAAAATACCACCATGCATTTTTTCACTAGATTGCACCCAAATTTAATAATCCTGGCAGGCAATGTCCGTTGAAGTCCGCGAAGTTAGCTGTAAAAGGGATTTACAGCATTTCATCTACCTTCCTGAAAAAATTCATCAAAACCATCAAAACTGGGTGCATCCCCTGTATATGGATGAGTGGCCCTTTTTCAACAAAAGGAAAAATAAATCCTTTTCCCTCTGTGATACCATTATGGCGCTCGCATGGAAAGACAAACAACCCGTTGGCCGAATCATGGGAATTATTAACGAGGAATATAACGAAATACATAATGAAAAAAACGCAAGGTTCTGTTTCCTTGATTGTTACGAAGACATTACTATTGCTCAATCCCTGGTAATATTCATCGAGGAATGGGCAGGGAAAAAGGGGATGGTAAAACTCGTCGGACCACTGGCTTTCTCCGATAAAGATCCACAGGGTGTTTTAACCGCAGGATTTGACGAACCTGTACTCATTGCAATGAATTACAACTATCCGTGGATACAGGATTACCTCGCGCAGCTGGGTTTTATGAAGGAAGTTGACCTTGTATCCTACAAAGTCAATATTCCTGATACGGTCCCGGAATACATTCAAAAGGTGTATAACAGGGTAATCACTTCCAACGGTTATATTCTTCATGAATTCACAAGCCGGAAATCACTTAAACCATGGATTGTTCCTATATTCCGTCTTATTAACGAGACCTATAATCATATTTACGGTTTTATTCCCATGACGGAACAGGAAATGCACGAAATGGCTTCCCGCTATCTTCCTGTCTTAAATCCCAGGTTTATAAAAGTCATTTCAAACCCGGAAAATGAGGTTTTTGCTTTTGTTATAAGCATGCCTGAATTAAGCGGGGGTATCCGTAAAGCAAAAGGCCGGATAATGCCTTTCGGATGGTACCATATTCTTGCCGAAAGCAAAAAAACCAGGCTTCTTACCATGCTACTGGGAGCTATTAAGGAATCTCAAAGAGGGAAAGGTCTCGATTCCATCCTGGGCATGAAAATTCTTGAATCAGCTCACCAGACAGGCATGAAAGTCATGGACAGCCACCTTATTCTTGAATACAACACCAGGATGCGTGCCGAATATGAAAGAATAGGCGGCACTATCAACAGAAGGTTCAGGGTGTTTGGAAAAGTCCTCCGGGGTTTCAACTGAACTCAATGATCCTTTCATCTATCACTGCTTACACCTCATTTTTTCCTCTTCGTCATTAATTTAATATCATTCATCAAATGCACAGAACAAATGTCTTTGTAGTATGTTAATAGGATATTAAAATACTTAAAGACCTTAATATATGTTTTCAGAACATCTACTCAGCAAAATCCAATCACTCCGTATCGCGAACAACACAGAAGGTAAAAAGAAATACCTGTACATTTTTGAATTATTTGTAGTAGGAATAACCTATATAATTTTCGTGGTATTCTGGAAATTATTTTTTGAACCGGATGTTGTGATCATACCGGATTTCTATTTCCTGGGACTGTTGAATATTTTCCTGTGGAGTTTCTTCTACAAATTTACCATAATCGCCAAGGTGCCGCGAACCCAGCGTTATCTCCAGATCCTGTTCCAGTTTGTCAAGGTGGCTTTTATAAGTTTAATCACACTGATGCTGTTCAGGTATCTGTTTGGACTGAGATCAGTCAGTGTATTGTTTATTCTTATGTATGCAGGATTCAATCTCTTTGTGATCTTCCACATCCGTGTAATATCCTATTCCATTTTTAAAACGTACAGGGGAAGAGGACAGGATTTGCATCACGTGATAGTAATGGCCGACTGGTACTCTGAAGCGCTGATCCGGAAGATACTGGATGAGAAAGAATGGGGTTTTAAAATAAGTAAAGTAATTACCAACTCAAACCTGATCAGGAAGAAATTTGGCGATTCCATTGAGATTTTGCCTGAAAACGGCAACATCAAACAAATAATGGATAATGAAGTTATTGATGAAATTATCTATTGCAAGGGAAATATAAATGAAGAAGAGATACGCGAGCTTTCCAGGGCATGCAACGAAGTGGGTGTGATATTCCGGCTTCAGTCAGGTTTGTCTCCTCTCGAAGATTTTCACTTCAAATTAAGGACATTAAATAATTCAGCTCAGCTGGATCTTGTTGATATACCATCAAACAACATATCCCTGTTTTTCAAGCAGGTGAGTGATATTTATTTCTCCTTCACCATGCTGATCCTTCTTGCACCGGTATTTTTCTTTATAGGGTTACTGATCAGACTCGATTCAAAGGGACCGGTATTTTTCCTACAGGAAAGAGTAGGGTTAAGAGGACGTCGGTTTAAACTCATAAAATTCCGTACGATGATAACAAATGCTGAAAAACTATTGGATCAGTTGAAGGAAAAAAATGAAGCCGACGGTCCGGTTTTCAAGATAAAGTCGGACCCCCGCATTACCCGTATAGGTGCGATATTAAGAAAAACAGGATTAGATGAGCTTCCGCAGTTATATAATGTTTTCATAGGGGACATGTCGCTTATCGGCCCCCGCCCACCGCTTCCTTCAGAGGTTGAAAAATATGAAAGATGGCAGCTGCGCAGATTATCGGTTAAACCGGGCATCACCTGCACATGGCAGATCGTACCGAACCGTAATGAGGTTAAGTTTGAAAACTGGATGAGACTTGATCTTCAGTATATAGACAACTGGAACCTGCTGAAGGATATGTCCCTCTTCGTCAGAACAGTTAAAACATTCTTCACCGCACCGGGACATTGAAAACGAATAACCGGATGAAGAAATTGAACATTATTCCCTTTAATTGGTTATTATGATAAGTGACATGTGACAAATTATCAGTATTTCCGTCACTTGTCACTTGTCACATGTCACTTATCTTCCATCAGGTACAATACAAATACGAAAACATGAAGAAAACAAATTTTTACCTTTACAGAAATATATTATTTCTTTTAATAGTTTTTGCAGGCTTTTCCTGTGTTCCGGTTAAAAGAGTTTCCTATGTGCGGTCTGATTCAAGGACGGCATTACCTGTAGATTCTGCTATTCAGATTACAGGGAAACCTATTGACAATCTGATCAGACCCGGTGATGAACTGTACATCAGGATTACCAGCGCTGATGATGAAAAAACAAGCTTTACCTCACAGACCCAGCCTGGTGGAATATACGACCCTACCCTTTTAAGCTATACAGTCAGTGACGACGGGTCAATTAAACTTCCATACATTGGAAAGATATATCTCTCAGATCTTACGATAGAAGAAGCTTCCGATAGTATTGAGTCATCATTGAGCCAATATCTTTTTTATCCTTCCGTCTTTATGCGGTTTATGAATACCAGAGTGACAGTATTGGGTGAAGTTAACAGGCCGGGAGTATATATGTTTAATTATAAAAATATTAATATACTTCAGGCTCTTGCATATGCAGGGGATATTTCGGATTATGGTAACCGCAGAAATGTGCTACTCATCAGAGAAGACGGAGTGTTAAAATCAAAATATTACCTGGATGTTACAACCGATAAATTATTTGAATCTGAGAACTACCTTATAAAATCAAACGATGTCATTTATGTGGAACCTCTGAAGAGGAAAAAGTGGGATATGAGAACTGTACCGTACAACCTTATACTTTCTGTTATTTCAACTGCTATTCTTATTTTTACTTTTGTAAACACTAACTAGTGCTTGCAAGAAAATGCCAATAGCTGCGTTATGCTCGCCGGAAATCGCACGTCTTAACTTCAGGCACAAATAGAACACAAATTCCCCGATATATTTTATCATACCGGTTGATAGTTCTTTTCTCCCATACAGATCATGTTGCCCTATGATCAATTCATTTTCCACTTCTCTGGCCAGATCAAAACGGTTGTATTTCAACGCAAGAGAGTGTAAGTCCTTTGTCAGGGCATACGACGAAAGACTATATGGCTGAATCTTATAGATTTCTCCCTTAACTTTTTTCAAGGGAAAGGCATCGCTCTCCTCCAGTTTCCCTATAATTTCAAGCACGGCCATGGTGGATATACATTTTCTGCACCGGCAGCAATTGAAATCCCCTCCGTCATTTTCAGTGCATACCCTTAAGTTATTTAACGCGAAAGGATCATCAGCAACCAGATCGGCCACCTTAAATCCCCTGCCTCTCTCCGCACCATCGTGTACAATATCAATCTGTCCTGTTGACCAGAGATGATCAAGCATAAAGGAACTGCCAACCGGTATTTGAGCTCCGTAGGAATGGCTGGAGGCAACGTACATTCTGCCCAACCCCTTACCCAGTGAAATGGCTGCTGAAGCCAGACCGGCACCATGATAATATTTGGGCCAGTCAAGATCGAAATGATCCCTGAAATTTGTTTTGCCACAGATTAATTCCATATTATAGTGACTGGAAACATTAAGAAGATTATCCAGCACCCCCCGCTCCTGATTATGTCTGTAACGTGATAACGGCAGTTCGAGTCCCTGCATGTAAATCAAATATTTCAGACTATCTCCCCTGTTCTTCAGAAGTGTATAAAATGAATCCACGCCCAGTGAAAAAAACTGGCCTGAAGCTTCGGATGTTTTGATCCTGACTTTCCGTGAAATACTTCGGATATGTATTTTCCTGAAAACTCCGGGATACCAGTTTACAAAAATATCCTGGATGGTCTCCGAATTTGCAAGCAATTTTTCTGAGATTTCAGGTACTATCTCCAGATCCTCACCTTGATGCATAGAGGGAATTAACAGCACAGGAAAAAACGGATCGGCTGACACATTAATAAATGATCTGAACTGTGCAGGGTACTCAAAAAACAATTCAATCTTCTGATGGTCTTCTTTTTCAACTATTCCAACCAGTCTGCAATTTGCATCAGTTTCCTGCATATAAACATCCAGAAGCTTCATTTGAAAAGTTTAAATTTAATAATCTGTTCCTTTATGTAAGAACTTACCAACATCTTAACTCGAAACAATATTAAACCCGTTAAGTTCAAAGATTTGATACTTTTATTCCTTGTAATTATATGAACTTTACTTCGTTATTTTTGTTTATCTGCTAACTAAATCCGGCATTCCTAATTATAGTTTATGAAGATAAAATCCATCCGTAAGTACACCAGCAATAAGCGGGTATTTCTTACAGCCGATATTGAATCCGTCAGCCTGGAAGGAACGAAGCAGGTGTTTTTCTCCTATCCTGAGGAATTTCATCCTTATGTTCCGGAAAATGCCGATCCGTTTTTAGCTGCAGTACTTATCCCCTGTATGATATCCCGGGAAGACATTGAAGTTTTTCCTCCCCTGTCGAAAAAACTCATGGAGAGCCAACCAGTTATCCAGGATATATTCACTGTATGGTTCCCCGGGAAATTAACCATGGTAAATGTAACTGCCCACCAGCTTACTGAAGAAAAAAATGTAAAAGAAAACAGGGGAAATGCATCCTTCTTCTCATTGGGTGTAGATTCCATGTACAGCATGCTTAAACATCTTCCGGAAACCCATCCGCATAAGGGTGAAGAATTGTCATCTCTGATTTATATGAAAGGACTTGAACTGCCGTTAAGTGTATATTCCGGGGGACAGGACATAGCTGTGATCGACAGGGTAAAACAAGTGGCACAGCACTACAACCTTGAATTAATATACGGGGAAACAAACATCAGGGATATTTTCCCCATAAACTGGGAAGATTATTATTTCGGCCCGGGTCTTGCAGCTGTTGCCCTCTCACTCTCCGGGGGATTTAAGAACATTTATATTCCCTCATCTTATTCTTATGCTTACATGTTTGCCGTTCCCAGCAGTCCGCTCACAGATCCTTTGTGGTCGAATGAAGATACACGTATTATCCATGACGGAGCAGAGAAAGAACGTGCAGAGAAAATTGCTGATCTCATCACAAGGGATTCTTTCGCACTGAATAACCTCAGGGTTTGCGTGGATAACGAAGGGGGTGATTACAACTGCGGAAAATGCTGGAAATGTGTACGTACTATGGTTACCCTTGACATTGTTGACAAGCTTAAGGATGCCGGTTCATTCCCTCACACCTTGCCTGAAGGCTATGCATTAAAGTTCAAAGCCTACCATTATGATTCAATGATATATGCCGTTGAAAATCTTAAACTGGCAAAAAAATACGGGAAAATTAAAACAGCGAAACTGATTGACAGGGAGATACGTTTGGGCAAACTGGATCAGTTTTGTGAGGGAAAATCAAAATGGTATATTATTACTGAGATCATCTATTATTTTTTTTATAAACTGCTTCGTAAAATAAAAGGAATTAAATACTAAGTCAGATTTCTCACCTGCTCCACCATGAATAAAATGAAAATTGCTTTAACAATAGTTCATTAAATCAAAATATGGTGTAAATTCGTATCAGTTAATAAGCATCCCTGTCTTTTATCACAAGATTCAATAGATTAAGGCATACTTTTTTAATCTTCCAGGGAAGAGAAACCCGGAGTACATTACGTTTCATACTCAGGAATATATTCAACCGGGAGAGAGGGTTCTTGGTGAAGTCTGTAAATTCTTCGTACGATATAATCTGTTTTGCGCCCAGTGTACGCTTGAATCTGACAAGACCTGCATTTTCCTCCCCTAACGGTATTCCTCCCAGACAGAATGAAGATAATCCCTGCTTCTTCAGTAGAAACATGATATCATGCCAGAGCAGGGTGGGAGCGCCTGTTTTATAACCTTCCTCACCGGTTCCCATAAGAAGAGCATATCCCCTTTGAGATGAAGTGAGAGTAAACTGCATGCTGACTATCTTTCCTTTGTATTCAGCATAGAATAATGCAGCACTTTTATTCTGAAGAAGTCTCATCATCACTTCTTTGTCCATAAACGGCATGGTGAACATCTCATAATTACCATATCCTTTGGAAGAACGTATTTCATGTGTCACATTCATCAGATCAACAAGCTTTTCCAATAATTCCTCAGAATAGCCCTGTTTATAAACTACGCCTTCGGATCGGGCTTTCTTTACAAGTCTTTTTGCATTTTTATTAAATCCATTCTCAATTTCCTCTTCTGATCTGTTCAGGTCAATAAAATACTCTGCGCGTTTAAAAGTCCTGAAATCTTTATGCCGGGAAAACAAGTAACCGTCAAAGTCGTATGATTTCATTATAATCCTGACATATCCGTTTCTTTTAGCGTATTCCATAAGGACGGATCTGCATTCCTTTAGCATTTCAGGGGAAGGGTGCATTAAAGCAATGCCGGAATAAAAAAACAACTGTTTGAATACACTGTTTTTCACCGGTCGTTCAAGGCCTGCGAGCATTCCCTGACGAACATCGCCACGGTAGAAGGAGAAAAATACCGGTTTCCTTTCAACATCCCGGAGAGCATCCAGCCAATCCCTGCTAAGGAAAAGGCTTCCGTTGATACTACCCAGCTCCTTATCCCAGGTTTCGGTATTATCTTCTTTTCTGATAGTAATCTGGTTCATCTTAACCAATGTCAGAATTATACTTTGAAATATTCTTTAACCAGTTCGTTAAATTAAAAAAAACGCAAAGGCGCAAAGGCGCAAAGTATTATTTATCAGCAAGAAGCACAATATAGTTTTACGCCTTTGCGTTCCTTTTATTTTGACGCAATGCATTCCCAGCTTTCATATTGCGCCTTTGCGCCTTTGCGTTCCTTTTATTTTGACGCAATGCATTTTATTTCCCTCTCCTGTATTTCACCTTATAATATGCCTTCAGGAGAAAAGAAAGCAATGGGATAGCAGGAAAGATAGCTGTATTGAAAAGATCTCTTTTTGATACATTCCACTCTTTCAGCCAGCCCCGCTCATTCATAAAGTTGATCTCATCCACGTCACCCTGCCTGAAAGCATCTTCGATAAATCTGTACATCAGCAGATTGCCAGGCGCCATGTTGGAAAATTCTTCCCTGTACCCAATTTTCCATAGATATATTATACTGTTGATCTTAACAGCCAGCTGAGCAGCAATGACTTTATCATCAGCCTCAAGGAAGTTCCACTGCATCCACTCCTTAGTATTGAAATCGGATGTTGCGTCATTAAATAATTCCATATCACCCGTATTTCCGGTTATACTGGTCTTCTTTAAACCCTTCCAGCCGCTGTTTTCTATCTCTGCAAATATCTCGGCATTCCGGGAATTTGATCGTTCTAAATCCCTGAAACGGTACTTAACCTTAGTTTTCTCTATCAACCTGCGTTCCTGGCGAAGTATCTCCCTCCGGAACTTTGAATTAAGTGTGCCGGTATAAGTCTGAAAATCTCCCTTAAGTTGAATGAAATCTTCGGGAGGCATTCCTTTCCTGTAATTACCCAGCTTCCTGCCCTTTCCCGCAAAATACCTGTTTGTCGAACTGTTTAGCGGAATGCCCTGTGCCCATATCACAGGGATTGCTTTATACATTTTTTTTAAATGAAACGTAATTTGCTCAAGAACATGTTCATACCCCCGTAGAATTAGTCCGTCGGCACGGACAGTATGAAAAGGATCATGAGAAAGTTGAAAAAACTGAAATTGAAGCCTGTAAAAACCTGTTCGCTGAGTAAGTATCAAAGGGTACACTCCGGTCATTTCTTCATTCCGGTAAGCAAAAATACAAACCCACGGGTATCTTGATTTTATTTTATATTTCATGAAAGCACTAACCCATCCGTATGTTTGCACCGGGCTAACATCCTCACAGTTTTTAATCAGTTCATCCCATGCCTGCCGGTGTTGTTCAAGGCCTTCCAACGTGTTTTCAGAAATAATTGTGATCTTATTCATAATATAGTATTTCCGCGTATCATTCCTCTTCGGCTAATCATAACAATTTAAATGCATAACTGTTCATCTGAACTTAGTATTCATTGTGTGTACTTACCACGAGCGCTGACTGCGTGTTGCCGTAGCTTCAGCGCCGCGTCTTCGGCAAGCTTTGCTCTGCTGAAGCTACGCGAAAGCGATGCCTCCGGCGGCCGAAGAAAGGCACAAGTTACTCTGCAGAGGCGCTGAGTCCTTCGTGGTTAAAAACACTTTTGACACAGCCCCGTTTCTGAATTAAACTAAAACATCAACATAAAATGAACAAAAAAGAACAATATAGGTTCATATGTAAAAGAAATTTCATCACACATAATACAAATAGAATGAAAAGACTGGAACATATTGATGCGTTGAGGGGCTTTGCTTTAATGCTGATCCTTCTACTGCATGCACACTCAGGATTTGCATTACATGCAGAACCTTCCAATGAACTGATCCATATGGAAGGACTTGATAACCTGGCATCCCGGATCGTGTATTTTTTAATCCGCAATAAGGCATTTGCCATATTCTCACTAATGTTCGGCTTTAGTTTTTTTCTGCAGATGGACAGGAGTGTAAAGTCAGGAAAATCCGGTTTTGCTACATTTTTTGCATGGAGACTCCTTATTCTGCTGTTTATCGGATACCTGAACGCTGTTGTGTTCAGATCCGATATATTAACGAAATACGCCACAGTGGGGTTTGTCATACTGCTTTTATACAGGTTCAATACCAGGATAATTACTGTGCTGGCCATTCTTTCCCTGCTCCAGATCCCTGATCTGGTGAGAATATATCAGAGTCTTGGGGATCCTTTCTACCAGGTACCGGACTTCAGTAACGGAGAGTTGTGGGAAAAGATGTATTTACTCAGTACAGAGGGTTCATTCTTCCAGCTGGTAAAGTTAAATGCATGGCAGGCATTTATTGAAATATGGAAACTCAATTTCACGGGTGGAAGAATTCTGCAGATCATCGGATATTTTCTGATAGGTCTGCTTCTCGGCAGAAGCCGCTTGCTGGAAGACATCATAGCCCATACCAGATCGTTTATTGCCCTGATTGCCGGAAGCTCAGTTTTTTATCTGGTCATAAGGTTTGTCAGGATCAAGGTTTTCAGTTTGAACGGTATATCAGAACAATCTGCCACCCTTATAAATGAACTGCTCACCAGCTATATGAATATTTTCATGGTCATTATCATTATCAGTGTTTTTGTTCTGCTTTACCGGTTACGTGTATTTCGTCCGGTACTGAATATTCTCAGTCCTTATGGAAGAATGAGTCTTACCTCTTATATCCTTCAGGGATTCATTGGGGTGATCCTTTTTTATGGATTTGGTTTCGGTCTGTATGATTATCTGGGTGATTTTCTAAGCCTGATGGCAGGCTTTCTGATCCTTCTGGCTATGCTTCTGTTCTCTCATATATGGCTGCGTTTTTATGTTTACGGTCCTATAGAATGGGCATGGAGAGCTGCTGCCATGAGAACAACAGATATCCCTATGAAAAAGAGATAATATCCTGAAAAACAGCAGAATAATGGTATTAAAATACTATGAAGGAGCGAACTTTGGGGATGCAATTAATCCTCTAATATTCAATACCTTGTTACCGGGATTTTTTGATAATGATGAAAAGGTATGGTTCCTGGGTATCGGATCTACCCTGGGTTTTATCAGGGCGGATGAAACAATCAGGAAAATAATCGTCTTCAGCACAGGGTTTGCATATGATAGCGCGCCGGTTCCAGATGCAAGGTATGATATACGATGCGTACGGGGACCTCTGACTGCAAAAGCCCTGAAATTAAAGAGTAATGCGTTTATCACTGACGGAGCTGTCTTATTAAGGTCTTTGCCCATGTTTCATCATAGTGTGGAAAAAAAGTTCAGATACTCATTTATACCCCATCATCAGAGTGAAGCCATGTATGACAGGTGGCAGCAGCTATTTTCTGAATCCGGTATTAACTTCATCAGCCCTTCAACAGAACCTGTGAAAGCAATAGAACATATCCGTCAATCGGAATATGTTATCACTGAAGCCATGCATGGGGCTATTATTGCTGACACCTTCCGTGTACCGTGGATCCCTCTGAAAATGTTTGAACATATCAATGAATTCAAGTGGAAAGACTGGCTCTTATCGCTTGGATCAGACTATAAACCGCAACGCATCTTCCGCTTATATAATCCTGAATGGATCAGTTGGATAATAAGGAACAAATCAGGCTTTAGTCAGTCTTCATTTCCAAACCGATTACTGTCCGGGGGATACAGAATATATCAAAATACCCTGCATGAGAGGCAGTTCAGACGGGATCTACGTAAAATTATTGAGCATGCGGAACCTCTTTTAAGTAAGAATCTGTTGATAAAAGAAAAAGAAGAACAATTATTGGAAAAACTGGAATCTATTAAAAAAGATTACATGTAGAAATAAGAGTTCATAAAAATATTTGAACACCAATTAATTACTTACAGACCAGAAACATGTCGTTTAAAAGAACATTCTTTAAAAGTATCTCAACCTATGCGGTATATAATTATATGTCCCAGGCTTTTGAATTCCTGGCAACAATAATACTTTCCAGGCTATTACTACCGGAGGAATACGGATTTGTAGCCATCATTAACATCTTTGCCGGATTTATAGTCTTGTTTGCCAATGTGGGTATCGGGCAGTCGGTTGTACGAAGTGATTATGGTTATACTTTTCATAAACACCTTTACAATCTATCGGTATGGATGGGGTTCGCTCTCATGCTGATCATGATGGGACTCTCCTTCCCGATTGCTTATTTCTTCGATAACAATAAACTGATATTACCGACAATGCTTATATCGTTAAAGTTTGTTTTTGATTCTTTCACTTATATCCCCTTTGCCATACTATCGAAGAACCTGCAATTTAATATTATTGGAAAAGCGAAACTATGGGGGGCTGTATTCCAGATAATGTTAACCATACTGCTTGCGTTTATGGGATTTTCATACTGGGCTTTGATCATCCCCCTGGTTCTCGGGCCTGTTATCCAGTTTCTATACCTTCGAAATAAGGTGAATGTCCGATATTCTTTCTATGGCTGGAAATCGGTAAAACGAAACTTAATAAGGATAAAATCACTTATGGGCAATCTTTCTCTAAACAATCTGATAGGTTACTGGGCTGATAATACAGATAAAGTGATCATTGGACGGCTCTATACACAGGCAGAACTGGGGCTGTATAACAGGGCATTCCGTTTCATACAAATCACAAACCGGCTGATTACAGGTATCTTCAGTACTGTTCTTTTTCCATCGCTTAAGAAACTTATGGACGAAAAAGGAGATGCAAAAGGAGAGTATCTCGATATACTCAGGATAATAAGTCTGTTTAACCTTCCTGTGATTTTTATCCTTGTGGTATTTCCCCAGGAACTGGTAAGAATTCTCTGGGGAGAGAACTGGACAGGAGTATCCGTATTCCTGCCCTATGTGGCCATCATACTTATATTCAACTCACTCCTGAGCACTACTGCGTCCGTTTTTATATTATATGAAAAAGAACGCAATTTATTTATTCTTAACCTGATTAACAGCATTCTCACTATCGGGGTTATCATAGTGGGAGGAATGATCTCAATGATGTATATCCTGATATTTATGACCCTGGGAATAATTTTCATAACTGTCCCACTTTTTGTGTTCTTCGGATTCTACAAGTCTTTTAAAATTCATCCGAAACTATTGATTACCTTCTGGCTTCCTGTTTTGATATTTGCCATACTATTGTTTGCCTCAGTGTATTTCAACATTTCATATCTGAAATATCCGGCATTTGGCGCATATACATTATTACTGCTTTATGAATTAAGAAGTTCGGTAAAAGGCGCTTATATGTTTCTGCATAACCGGATTGTCAAATGATAATTTATCAGAAATCCTTTGTGTACCTTCGTTTAAACCTTGGTGTCCTTCGTGGTTTTTTTAACCACAAAGGAACACAAAGTACACACGAAGGTACACAAAGGGAATACTGGTTTTAGTCTTAAAAAGAGAAAATATTCAATTTATTAATATTTTCATATTTGAAGATTCTTTTATCTTAATATACTGTGCTTTCATCCCAATAAAGTATCCTGTGGTCAAATAGTACTCAGATGTAATGATTTTTACAATAGAACAACTAAACTTAAATTATGAGTTTATGTTTATATAGATATATTAAAATCATTAACAATAAATCTTTAAAAAATGAGAACATCACTAAAAATTATCCCGATTATTGTGGGGGCACTGCTATTTTTTACACAATGTGAGAAGGACAGTTACAATGCAACGGAAGAACCGGAGTTTACAGATGACTTAAAAAAGTCGGCTGCCAATACCTGTATTCTGGTGCAGGATTTTTGGGCCGGAGCAGCACAAAACAGCCTTAGCAAGGGTACTCTTGTTGGGGAGGTAACTGCTGAGTTCATTGACCCCTCTACATTACGGGTCAGCTATTCCACCGAATCACCATGGTTGCTCTCTGAAGCACATGTATGGGTTGGGAAAAACCACAAATCTATTCCTAAGAATGCAGCACCGGGATTATTCCCGTATTCGGGAAATTATCCTTACTCGAACAGTGCTGAGTTTATTATTTCATTAAGTGATCATGGCATAAACCCGGGTGAGACAGTTTATATTGCTGCACATGGGGTTGTCGGCCAGCCGGATGGTGTATCGGCACTCGAATATATTCTGCCTGATAGTGTCACCCTGAATGTTGTCAATCCCAATCCTACACTGGGCAGCTATTTTGAAGCCACAGTGAGTGGAGGGACCAGTCTTGACGGAAAATACTCCTCATGGTGCATTGATCCCGAAAATGTCATATACCCCAGCACCAATTACAATGCAACTGTATATTCACCCCATAGTGATATCCCTGAAGGATTACTTCAGAATCCGGAGAACCTTGACCTCGTAATCTGGCTGTTGAATCAGAACCTGGTTGGTACGCCTGCAACAGATTGTGAAGGCAATTACACGTATGGAGATATTCAGATCGCACTCTGGGAGCTTCTTGTAGAGGGAGATTATAGCGGGTCGCGGGGAATAGGTGAATATTCAATGTGCAGAGTTGATGAACTGGTTGATTTAGCCAGGGCAAACGGAGACGGATTTGTACCGGTATGCGGGCAAAAAACAGCTTTGATCCTCTTTGTTCCAGACATTCAATTAACCATAATTGAGTATCCCGTGCCGTGTGGAAAAGATGAAACTGCATGGGCATACGGAGATTATACCTTTATTAAAACTAAAATAGCAAACAAATGGGGATGGTTCTTTGGGATGACGTGTAATTTATAATTATATAAATAAAAATTAAATCTAATTTCCCCCTTTGTGTACCTTCGTGTAAACCTTGATGTCCTTCGTGGTTTTTTTAACCACAAAGGAACACAAAGTACACACGAAGGTACACAAAGGGGGATTTTATGTTAACCGGCAATTTCTATTTTTTTACAAACCTGCCGGCTTTTACTTCTCCAGTGCCATCAGAGAAAGTAAGAACATAAATACCCGGCTGAAGATCTCCTACCGGGAGGCTGATCTCATCCTGAAGAATATCAAATGAATACATATGCAGTATCCTTCCTGCAGTGTCAACTATTCTGACTTCTAACGGAATATCTTTTCTGAACACATCCGTGGCCATTTTGATCATGTCCGTTGCCGGATTCGGATATATTCTTAAATCCTCTTTTCTTGTGTTATTTACATGTGTTCCGGATTCACCATAAATGAATACCTCATTAACAGAGTTCCATTCGTTTTCCGTATTGCCATAACCCACTAATCTGATATATTTATATTCAGTTACTGCCGATTCAGTATCATTGGGAATGAATAGTTCCATATTCTGAGAGAACCCATGTGATTGTCCATATCCGATGACAGATGCCCAGGATATTCTGTCATTTGAACCTTCTAGCTCAAAAAAGGCGTATCTCTTCTGCCCCTGGTAGAAGCTTATATACATATGACTGATAGCAACAGGTTCATCAAATTCGAATTCAGCCCATTGATTATTACCGGGTGCCGACCAGCGGGTTTCAAGATCATTATCAATAAGGTGTTCAGGGAAATTTGGAACCTGAAAATCACTGGCATTCACCGTCTGAACGGGTATTCTGTTTACTGTCGGCAAATAAGGTTTAACGGTGATAATAAATGCCTCATTAACAGTGTGTATGCCATCACTAACAAATAATTCAACCGATATATCCTGTTGATTTCCTGTAAATGGTACCAGCATCTTAATTTCAGAAGCATTTACATCCGTTGATGCCACGTCAGCAGGAACCATCCATTTGAAAGTGATTTCATCACCATCAGGATCAGTGCTTCCGGATGCATCAAGAGACAGTACTGTTCCAAAGCAGCAGGTTTTATCGCCGGAAATGACTATAACAGGGGGGTTGTTCTGCCCTCCGGAATCTTGATTTTCGTGATATTCATATGCCCCAATGTCATAGCCGGATCCGACAGGCCGCAAAATCCCGTTATAATCTGAAGTCAGCTTTTTATACAGAGTAAACTTCCGTGTATAATACACCCATCCCTGGCTTGTATTATAACCGCTTATAAATTCAGCAATATTGTCGTATACATCAGGATCAGCCGCATCAATCGCCGGCGAAATCTGTTTTAACCGGTAGTTCCCGTTCAACGGGTCAATAAACAAGGGGTCAGCCGTAAAATATGAAGCGCTGTTCCCTTTGGTTTTCCCATCACTTTTAAGATAATTCACAAGCCCTGACTGAACAGAAAGGTCAGAATTATAGTGAATATTTCCGGAACCATTGATTCCATTTATACCACACTGAAAAGCATTTTTTACGTTATAGAAGATACAGTTCCTGATGTTCATATCCCTCTGGGTTGCCTGAACGGCTGTATGTACATCTGCAAAAGTACAGTTATAGACGTCCAGAAATACAGCAGATAAGGGAACATTATAAAAATTATTACCACTGTGGGAATAAACAAAATCTTTACCGTATCCTTTAAACACGGAATTATACAGGGTTGAATTTCCCCAGACCATTAAAACCGTTCCACCGCCGGAAAAAAGGCAATTCTCAATATTTGCATGTTGTGCATAAATACCATGGTTATCATGTGGATGCATCAGAAAGGTTGTATTCCTGACAATAGTTTTTGCATTACCTGATGTTCTGGTATTGATCAGGCAGAACTTCATTCCATTTTCAGAATGGTCCAGGATTGAGTTTTCCACATACAGATATGCTGATCTGATCTGCATACAGTCACCGCCGGAACTGTTCGTCGGATCTGCCTGATACCTTTTATTCACACCATATACATGTACTCCGGACACAATAACAGTATCAGTCAGATCCCCCTCTTCCCCTCCGAAGACACCGTCATCCATGGTATTGAAAACAGTGATGTCTTTCAGGTACAGCGTTTTATTCCTGTTAAATGTAAGCCCCCTGTAACCTCCGGAGATAACAAGTGATTCGGCTCTGTTTCCTTTCCCTGTGGTTCCCGGAGGACCTCCCCGTATATCCAGAACGTCAGATATAGTATCCAGGTTCATCAGTTCAAGATTTGTTATGATATTTCCCTGACCCTCAATAGAAAAGCTTCTTGATCCCGACCGGAAAATAAACTTGGCATCAGGGCCGGTGCCATAGGAACCTATGTACATAGAGTCACCGGTAAAACAAAAACTTGTGGTCAGCGGTTTATCTGTTGTTCCCATGCTAGTCCCTCTTTTAAACAACAGGGCGGTTTTTCCGCAATCCCAGCCTGTCCTTGGCCAGACGGTACTGTAACAGGAAGAGGAACGGAAATCTCTCCACGGGTTTTCAAAGCTGCCATCCCCGTCTTCAGGATTTCCCGGATCTATATAATATACATGGGTTATCCATGACGGTAAATCAGGAACCTGACCTGTAGTTGCATTAAACCCTGTAAAAATCAGGATAAAAAGTAAAAAGGATACATGATAACCGTATCCAAAATGATATGTAATCCTCCGGCAAAAAAAATTCTGAAATCTAACCCTCTCTAGTGCGTTCATAACAGCAGATTTTTTCAAATTTCTAATTTGACAAACATGATGTTTTGAACGGCGAATGTAATTATTTGTTACATTAAACTATTGTTAAAATAACAACACTAATTTGTTAAAAATAATAAAGTCAGTAACAATAAGCGTCACAAAGGTTATCAGGATAAATAAAAATGTCATTTTTAACATGTTAAAGTTATCTTGTTAATTTTTTTGTATGCATTGAAAAGTGTAATTTTCAGGGTTTTTTGCTTACAAGCGGCACAATGTTGTATAAACGAATACTTATAATTGCGATCGCCCTTGCTTCACTTGGGTTTTTTCATATCCGAGGACTGGGAATAATGATAAGGCTGTTTGATTTACTGGCTGTTGCTCTCATTATTGTATGCCTTGTTTTATTTGCCTCCTTTGAAAAACCGGACATTCCAATCAGAAAGAAGTTTGGAATCCCTCTGATTATATTGATATTCGGAGTTCTCCTCAGTGTACTTCCGGCTTATTACATTAACAATCAACCGATTGGTATAAGTTTGTACCAGCAAAGATACATGTATGCTTTCCTTTTCTACTTTCTTCTCTTTTATCTCTCCCCAAAAACTGATTTTATCATTTCACTATTGTATTACCTGGCCATTTTTGCAGGGATATTCTTCATAATACAGTATATCTTATATCCCACCCTGATTACAGATGCCAAGGTGTTTACCCAAAGAGGAACGATACGGATGAATCTGCCCGGAACATACCTTATGCATATCGGTTTTTTCCTGTCAATAGACAGGTTCCTGTCAAAGTTGAAGATCAAATATGGTCTCGTTGCCCTGTTATTACTTACTGTGGCTGTATTATCCGGTTTCCGTTCCACTCTTGCCATATATTTGCTGATCTCTGTGGGAATATTAATTTTCAAAAAGGATGTAAAAAACAAAGTCCTTATGTTTACACTATATGCAATCTTTCTGATTGCGGGCTTTTTTTCGTTCCAGAGCATTATTGTTGAAATGAGGACGTCGGCTGAGAAAGAAAGTGTTGAAGGCATCTCAAATATCAGGTACAGAGCATCCGATTTTTTTATAAAACAAAGTAAGAGAGATAATCTGACTTATTACCTGGGAAACGGTGTTCCCAGTGAGCGTTCAGCTTACGGAAAGAAGCTTTCACTGATTTCTCTGAGACACGGGTATTATCTATCCGATATCGGTATCGTAGGTTTTTATTTCAAATTTGGTATTTTAAGTGCACTGATGCTTTTGTTTATTTTGTTTAAAGTCATTTTAACCAAACTCCCCCCCCCTGCTCATTTCATTAAATATTTCTTTGTATTTCAACTATTTATCATCTTTAATACAACACTTGCTTTCGACAGTTTACCGGACATTGTAATGGTGTGCATGTTATTCTACCTGGTCGACAGGAGCAGGTATGAGGAAGGAAATAAAGCTGCGGTGGGTATGAAATAAGCCGGCTAATCCGGGTACAGTAAATTCCTATCTACAGGTTCCTGACCGGGGGCAACGCGGCGGGTATGAAACAAGCCGGCTTACCCGGGTACGTGTTGGTATTGGGATGGGCAGGTCAGAGAATAATCCTGTACACCTCTTCGATTTTTTTTACGGCATTTTCCCAGCTGAAATGTTTTGCATATTCCCTGGCCTCTTCACTTAATCTGTAATAATCTGTAGCCGAAAGTTCCAGGAGTGCAGATACTTTTCCGGCTGTTTCATAGAGATCATCGAAATTGCACAATACACCAAAAGACTTATTGAAGAGTAATTTATTAAAACTTTCAATTGTATTTAAAGCGCAGAGTGTTCCCGACGCCATAGCTTCTACCGCTGAAATCCCGAAACCTTCATACTCAGATGCAGAAAGAAAAACATGGGCATTTGAAAACAATGTTTGTAACTCCTTATCACTTACAGGTCCTTTAAATGTAACTCTATCAGCAACGCCTGATTTCTCTGCAAGATTCTTAAGGCCGGGTTGTAATTTCTTACGGTCAGGACCGGCAACAGTAAGATGTACCGGCAAACCCATTCCCTTTAGTATCCCCGTCAGACGGATCAGTTTGTCCACTCCTTTATGCAGGTCAATTCTACCGACATACAATAGTTCATATTTTTTATAAGTCTTCTTTGTTGCAAGATATGGTTCAACATTCACCCCGTTATGTATAAGTTTAATACCCGGGGCGATCCGGTTAAAAACAGTAATATCATTTTCACTGCATCCGATAACTGCATCAAATGCTTTTATCATAACCCGTGTTATTGTATGAAAATAAATCTTTTTAAGCAATGACCCCCATGAGGTATGAAAAAAGCCGCCATGGGTCGTTAATATCATTTTCTTTCGGTGGAAGACTTTGGTTAAAGCCAGAAAATCAGCAAAGAAGTCAACTGCATGAACATTGATCAGGTCGAATTGTTTTAAATATCTTAACACACTAAATGCCACCGGATATTTCTTACTGAAAAACCAGGGAATACGAATTACGTTTATCCCGGGGTAGACAACCTCATTATCAGGCAGTTTCGCATCATCATTAAAATTTTTGTTCAGGGTAAGGACTGTCACTGCATGGCCAAGGTTCACCTGAGCAGAAGCAAGGTTCAGCACGTAATTCTCTAAACCCCCGATAGCAGGGTAGAACTGTCTTACAACGTGAAGTATATTTCGTTGTTCTTTCAACTCAGCAGTTTTCTTTTAAAGGTAAGACGTTCCAACTGTTTATTTCTAAGATGCCGGATAATATCTGCGTCATTAACTCTTTCACTTTTTTTTACCGCTGCCAGTGTGAATCCGTAAATATTAAGAAGACCGGCAATAAAGAATGGTTTTTGCAACATCCTGTAAAAACCGCGAAATATGGCAAAGAGAGGAAGATATCCAAGGTAATATTGTCTTTCTCCTGCTTTAATTTCACGTTTCATTATTTTTTTCTGCTTGAACCCTATCGGCTTATAATGAATAAGAATAAGATCCTTGTAACTTCTGGTTTCCCAGCCCAGGACCTGTGCCTTTAACTCATCCAGCGTGTCCCAGCCCAACACCTGCGGGAGCCCGCCAATTTCATTCCAGCATTCTTTTTTATACATCTTGGCAGGACCTCTCACATGATCGTCGGGCATGACATCAAGTACAAGTCTGCCTCTTTTATATTGGTAAGTTTTACCACTTGCCATACCCAGCTTCGGATTCTGATCAAAAAGAATAAGAAGCTTCTCAAAATAATCTGAACCAAATTTTAAATCACCGTCGAGTTTAATAATAAAGTCCCATTCATCATCGGAGATAATCTTATAGCCATCATAAAATGCAGCCACAACGCCTCCGCCGGGTGAATGTTCTTTGGGAGGGCGATTTACTGTATAAATCCATTCATACTCACTAACATACCTCTTAATAATTTCATCCGTACCATCCGTTGAGCCATCATTTACAATTATATATTTCACGGGACGTATTTTCTGGTTTAGAACCGATTGAATAGTTATTTCAATGAATTCCACCTCATTTCTTACCGGGGAAATAATGATATACCTGTTTTTCATGCGTACAAAAATTAATTATGTTATTGCAAATCAATAAGTTTTATTTGCCTATCGGCAATTGGGCATGGAACCCCCATGTTTGTTCATGTCTT
>CAYVTV010000023.1:0-25187 GCA_964454295.1 uncultured Bacteroidaceae bacterium | reverse complement strand
ACGGCAGGCAGTTACACGGTGCAGGTTACCGATGCCAATGGTTGCGAAAGTCCGCCGAGTGATGAGGTTACGGTAACGGTGTATGCACTTCCTGACAAGCCTGTTATTACCCCGGCCGGCCCGGTTACTTTAATGATTGGTGAAACGGTGACACTGGAATCTACACCAGCCTTTTCTTACATCTGGTCACCCGGAGGTGAAATAACTCAGACTATTCTGGTGGATTCAGAAGGAACCTATTCGGTTATAGTTACGGATATTAATAATTGTACTTCTGAAATGTCAGATCCTGTGATCGTTAATGTAGGGGACAAGTTGCCAAAGCCTGATGTTACTATTGCAGGTTCTGTGGAATTCTGCGAAGGTGAAAGTGTGGAACTGATATCCTCAGAAGCTTTTTCTTATCTTTGGTCAAATGGAGCAATTTCCCGGAGTATTGTAGTTACAGGTCCG
Source organism: uncultured Bacteroidaceae bacterium (assembly GCA_964454295.1). Classification (GTDB taxonomy): domain Bacteria; phylum Bacteroidota; class Bacteroidia; order Bacteroidales; genus CAYVTV01. Next base: position 24,734 of record CAYVTV010000023.1, on the reverse strand, counting down.
GGCGACTTTTCAGTGATTGTCAGCAATGAATCAGGAATAGAGAGTTTACCATCCGATATTATTACGGTAGTCGTACATCCCAATCCTCAGGTTTCTGTTTCTAAAACTGATGTTTCCTGTTATGGAGGTACTGATGGACTTGCATCCGCAAGTGCTGAGGGCGGCATGACCCCATATTCATACAGGTGGTCTGATAATATCTTGACAGCCGTCAATTCAACTATTCCTTCAGGAACTTATTCAGTTACTGTAACTGACGCCTATGGGTGTACAGAATCGGCTCAGATTACTGTGGAAGAACCTCCGCAAATTACTGTTTCCCATCAGATAACACATACCTACTGTCCTGATAGCCATGACGGAAGTATTAATGTAACAGCTTCCGGTGGGACAGGAGGATTTGATTATGCATGGACAACGGGAGAATCAGGTTCATTTATTTCAGGATTAAGTGATGGTAATTATACTGTGACAGTTACTGATGCGAACAATTGCATAGTTAATTCAGAGTATACTATTCAGTATCTTAATGCTGTGTGCTTCCGTATTCCTGACATTATAACGCCGAATGGTGATGGACTGAATGATGAATGGATACTTGATGGAATAGAATTCTACCCGGATGTAACTATAGAAATTTATAACCGTTGGGGGAAACGTATCTTTTATTCCAGGGGATATGAAAAGAGATGGGATGGAACATTCCAGGGTAAAGAATTGCCCATGGAATCCTATCATTATATAATAAATTTGCATAATGAGAGTGCTCCGATAATCGGAAATATAACCATTGTAAGGTAGAGAAACTATCCTGCCATTAAACCGAACGAAGTGAGTTCATGAACACCTGATAAAATTATTAAATTGTGAATTAAATGACTTATATACAATTGATTAGAAAAAGAGTTACACTGCTAATCCTGGCTTTTATCACATGTCAGGTGCATGCCCAGCAAGCTCCGGTTTACAGCCAGTACATGATGAATAAATTCTTAGTAAATCCTGCTGTTGCAGGTGCAACCGGTTATACTTTCATAAATGCTGCTGCCCGTGAGCAATTTGCCGGACTTGTAAATGCACCCCGAACCTTTTCCTTAACTGCACAGTCAAGGATGTTGGAAGACAGCTATATCAGGAGGCATCTGGCAGTCAGAAAGAATCCAAACAAAGCTGCAAGAGATACCAGGATTGGTCTGGGGGGACATTTATATTCGGATAGAAATGGCATCATTACAAAAACCGGAATACAGTTAAGTTATGCTTATCATATCAATTTTAACAACAAATTTCAGCTTTCAATGGGATTAACCGGTTCGGGATTTCAATATAAACTGGATGATTCAGATACTTATCTCGCTGATGTGGATGACCCGCTTCTTGATGGCAAACGTAAAACCTTTTGGGTGCCGGATATATGTATGGGCACGTTTATCACAGACAATAAATTTTATGCCGGTATTTCCATGTCGGATGTTTTTGGATCAAGTTTAAAACTGGGTAAAGATATTTTAAAGGAAAACTACAGGACGTTGCGGCATTATAATATTATGGCAGGATACCGGTTTCGTCTGGAAAATGGCTTGTCGTTTGAACCCTTTACCCTCTTGACATCAACGGCTCAGGCAACACGACTTGATTTAGGAACCAAAGCTTATTTTAAGGATGATTACTGGATCGGATTATCCTATCGCTCAGATAATACGCTGGTAACTATGTTGGGCATGCAAATTGATATGTTCTATTTTGGTTATGCCTATGATGCTTCATTCAATGCTATTAGAAATTACAGTTCAGGCTCTCATGAAATAATGATGGGTGTAAGGCTTGGTGACAATAGTTCAAGAAGGTTCAGATGGCTTAAAAAAGATCAGATTGAATATGATATGTAGTCAGGTTCCCAATTCGAGCTGGTTCTTAACCAGTTGATAATAATGTCCCCGTTTTTCAGTCAGCGACTGATGATTACCCGTTTCTGCTATTTTTCCTTTATCAAGTACTATGATCTGATCAGCATTCTTGACTGTACTTAATCTGTGTGCAACAATTACGACAGTCTTTCCCCTGAAAAATCCTGCCAGATTATCCATGATCTGTTTTTCATTATTTGCATCAAGGGAACTGGTTCCTTCATCCATAAACAGAAAATCCGGGTTTTTATATACTGCCCGTGCAATTAATATTCTCTGCTTCTCACCTCCGCTAAGCATCTGTCCTTCCTGCCCAATCCTGGTGTTGTAGCCCATTGGAAGAGATTCAATAAATTCGTTAATATTTGATATTCCAGCGGCATAAAATAATTTGTCAAGATCAATTTTTTCTGCACCCAGGGCAATGTTTCTTGCTATGGTATCGGAAAAAAGATATCCGTTTTGTAAAATAACACCACACCTTCTTCTCCAAACTCTTGGACTTAGTGAACGCAGATTTTGTTCTCCGATTCGTATATCTCCTTTTGCAGGAGGGTAATAGTGTAAGATTAATTTTATCAGGGTAGTCTTTCCGCTGCCACTGGCACCGACTATTGCAGTGACTGATTTTTCAGGAATAACCAACGAGAGGTCTTCCAGAACATACGGAGAGTATGGCCCTTCATAACGGAATGACACTGAATGCAGGTTAATATTTCCTTTATAACCCGGAAGGTTATCGGGAGTGATAACATCATCTGTCTCTTCATTAGGTTTTTCATGTATTTCCCCAAGTCTCTCGAGGGAAAGTTTTGCATCCTGTGCAGCTCTCATAAAGACAGTCATCTGTTCCAGCGGGCTGTTTATCTGTCCGAGTATATATGAAACAGCCAGCATCATGCCAAGCGTCATGTTGCCACTTACCACTGATGAGGCTGCAATGAATGTTATAACAATGTTTTTTACTTCATTAATAAATACAGCTCCTGCTTGCTGATATTGATTCAGAGAAAGAGATTTAATACTGAGGTTGAATAAGGAGGCCTGAATTTGCTCCCATTTCCATCTTTTTTCCTTTTCCGCATCATTAAGTTTAATTTCTTCAATTCCATTTATCAGTTGTATCAGGTTGCTCTGGTGTTCTGACTGTCGCTGAAATCTTTTATAATCCAACTCTTTACGTTTCTTCATAAACAGGGTAAGCCAGAAAATATACAAACAGGAGCCGGCCAAAAAGATGAGGAGTATGGGTATGCTGTATATGGCCAGCACAATGCTGAAGATAATAATATTAAATATGGCAAGCAGAATATTTAGTGATGCTGATGTAAGGAATATCTCAATTCTGCGATGATCTCCGACCCTCTGAAGTAAATCGCCTATTAATCTTGTGTCAAAAAAACCCAGAGGGAGTTTCATTAATTTGATCAAAAAGTCCGAAATGAGGGAAATATTGATGCGTGTAGTCAGATGTAACAGAATCCATCCCCTTATAAAATCTATGGATTGCCTGCTAATTACAACTACAAGCTGTGAGATAAGGATCAGGTATATGAAATCCATATCCTGATTATTAATTCCATAATCAACAATAGATTGAGTCAGAAAGGGAAATATCAGTTGTAACAGGCTGGCAAGAATTACACCCAAAAACAGTTGTTTTAGAAATCTTTTGTAAGGGCGTATATAATCAAATAAAAACCTGAAGTTTTTGCGTTTGAGTGCATCACCGGTTTTATTATAGAATTCAGGAGTGGGCTGGAGCAGTAATGCAACACCTTTGTCTTCACCTTCACTTTTATCACTTATCCAGTTTGACCTGAATTCCTCGAAACTATATTTTACCAGTCCAAAAGCAGGATCAGCAACATATACTTTATTTCTTCCTGTTTTATAAACTACAACAAAATGATTTTGCTTCCAGTGAACAATTAACGGAAGTGGTGCTTCTTTTATTAATTTTTCAAATGTAACAGACACTCCGATTGTCCGGAAGCCAATGGATTCGGCCGCATCACTGATTCCCAGCAATGACACCCCTTCTTTTGTAATGTATGATTTGTCTCTTAAATTTTGCAGTGTATAGTTCCTGCCATAGAATTTAGCAATCATTCTCAGGCAGGCAGGCCCGCAATCCATGGCGTCATGCTGAATAAAAACCGGAAAAGATGCCATTCACAATGAGTTGAGTGGCTAAAATTAAAAATATTTATTATAAACTTATGAAATTTGAGAGCAGATTATTTCCTTTTCATTATTTTTATCAGACTATCAGCTTTTTCACTATAATAGTTTTTCTCTTCTGATAATCGTTTTATTATTTGTATAGCTTCATCTGTTTTCCCTTCCTTAATGCATAAAAGTGAATAATACCATAAAGCAGATACTCTTATCTCCTGGTAATCTGAAAATATTAAATTTTCCAGTCTGCTTCTGGCTTGAATAAGATGAGAATCTTCCAGGTTTGTAATAGCATCAGATAATTTCAATACTTCCTGAGATTTTTCATTTGATATAGAAAATTGATTATCTGTTTCCGGCAATTCATCTTCAGTCCCCTGTCTGAAAAGGGTAATTGAAAATATAATATTCTTAAGATATGCATCATTTTCGAAAGGAAAGATTTCACAAACAGACTGATTATCAAATTTTCCCAATATTGAATTGCTGTTAGGGGTATAATAAAGTATGGAAAGAGATATAAACAAAATAATAATGAATCCGGCAGCAATTTTCATAATAAGAAAAACCTGAGCTTTTTTGCTTCCAAGATTAGCTGCTGCAGATTTTTCCAATAGTTTTTTTAATTTCATTTGTTCATCAGAATTCTCATTTTTATCATTATGGTGAAACCTGAGCAAATCCTCTTCAATCTGAATATTTTGTTGTGCAGTAAGCTTAAAATTTTCAGCTTCCGTTATTTCAAAAGATGGATAAGTCAATGCTTCAGAAATAGCTTTATACAACAATTTCCTTTGAGCTACAGCTTTTGATAATTCTTCATCCCCGGCCATTTCTTTCTCAAAACTCAGTATTTCTTCCGGACTCAGTTTACCTTCAATATAATATTCTATTTTTTCCGATATATTCATGGTTTACTTTTTTAAATATGGGGTCATTTATTATTCGTTTGATAAGGCTTCTTTTACATCTGTATTTTCTGTCAATGGTGTGATGACGGGTTTTGTATCCCATTATTAACTGAATGTCGTCGATAGTTGCATTATTGAAATGCATCCGAAGAATTTTCTGACAATCTTCGCTTAATTCATTAAAGTGTTTCATTATAACTCTCATTAGAGTATTGTTGTACTCTCTCATTCCATCAGGTTCTTCCAATAAATCCGGTTGTTCGTCATTGTACATCCGGGTCTTTTTCCTTAATTTCAGTTCCTGTATCCATAATTTTCTTGTTACCGCATATAAATATGTGCTGAATTTACAGTTAAGCGTTAGTTCGCCGGATTTAATCTTACGGTATATTATAATTATTGCATCCTGGAAAACGTCCCGGGCGTGGTCAGTACTCCCTCCATTGGTTATTACCATCTTTCTTACCATTGGCATGAATTGTTTATAAATGTGATTTATAATCAAATCATTATGCTCAAGTATACCCGTAATATATTCGTTGTCGGAAAACATTATCATTATTTTAGCTGTAAATTGTCTGATAATAAAACTTAACATGACAGATGAATAACATCTGGTCAATGATGACTAAAAGTAAAGTTTTTCCTGAAACTGACATGAATATGAAAGTAAAACTTATCAAATGATAAATGTTATTTACTTGTTAACTGGAAAATGTGTGTTTTAAGATATTAACAATCGAATGAGACTTCAGGGGCTGTCTCAGAAACCATACATATTTAAATTGTTATCACAGAATTATTTACCGACCTCATGTTAACCTAGCTTCGCGGATTAAAGATAAAAAAAGGCAGAACATGAATTCTGCCTGCATAGTAGTTTTAGTTAGTAAGAGAATGAGGATTGACTTACTTGTAAAGGGTAAATATAAAATTTCTGTTTAATAAATCAAAATTTATATGGTAATTGTGTTTTAAAGCATGATTAAAAACAATATTATTCAGAATAATTGAGGCACAAGTTACCATTATTCCAGAATTCAGCATATTGTCTGTTTGTTTTAATAAGTTCTGTGTGGGTTCCTGACCCTGCAACCTTTCCTTCGGATAAATAATATATGTGATCGCTATAGATAAGAGTTGACAGCCTGTGTGTGATAATAATCACGGTTTTCTTCCTGTATTTGAAATTTAATATACAGTTATGGATATGCTGTTCTGAACCGGCATCAAGGTTAGATGTGGCTTCATCCAGCAGTATTATTTCAGGATCCTTGTATAGTACCCGCGCAAAAGCTAGTTTTTGTTTCTCTCCTCCTGATAAATTCACACCGTTTTCTCCGATCATCGTATAAATTCCCCGGGGTAAGGAACTGACCAGATCATTCATTCCAAGTTGGGTGATGATATTCAGAACTTTCTCAATATCAGGGCTTGGATGGAACAGGGTTATATTTTCGAGCATGGTATCATTAAAAATATCCACTTTTTGGGGAACTATACTGATGAAATCTGAAAGCTCCATTTTATTGATGTAATCCGTATCATAATTTCCATATTTTATCCTGCCTGTTTTTACAGGATAAACTCCCAGTATCAGAGATAATATTGTAGATTTGCCTGACCCGCTTTCCCCTGCAATTCCTGTTACCTTTCCTGTTGTTATGTTCAGATTGATATTGTTAAGAATATTTCTTCCATTCCTGTACTTAAATGATACATTTTCAAAAATTATACCTTCAAAGTTGTCTTTTCTCAGTACAATGCCATTTTTGTTTATCTTTTCCTGCTCCAGATCCATAATCTGAAATAGCCTGTCTGTCGCAATTATGGCATCCTGTATGATCCTGTTGGATGAAAGCAGACTGTTAACGGGCCTTATCAGGTATGCAAACAAAGCATAGAACGATATTAATTCTCCCGGTGACAATTCCATTCTGAACACCATTTTAGTGCCGGCCCATAATATGGATATCATGGCCAGGTTAGTGACAAGGTCGTTGAAATTAATTGTATATACCGAACATTTATTCGCTTTATATACGGACTCAAGAAGGTGGAAAAATTTTGTTTCCAGTTGCAGGCTGGTAATTTGTTTCAGGTTAAACCGTTTCACTGTATGTATGAAATTCATTGTTTCCACCATTTGGGTTTCAAGGGAAGCTGAATGTTCCATGGATTTTCTGAGTAATGTCCTGTTGAACCTGTTGTATATAAGGTATAACACCATTAAGACCGGAACACACAGCAGCACTATCAGGCCTAACTTTATTGAATAAGATAACATTAATACAAGTGTAAAAACTACTATCATCAGATCAATAAGCAGATCAGAAGCTACATTGCTTATAAAGAACCTTATCTTGACTGCGTCATTTATCCTGGAGATTATTTCACCTACCCTCATTGTATCAAAGAAACGCTGTGGAAGTGAAAGAATATGCCGGTAATATGCCATGATGATCGAAGCGTCAATTTTTACTCCAACTTCAAGAATAAACATGCTTTTCAACCATCCGATAAATACACGGAATAATAACAGCAACATTAAAATCATTGTGATACTGTTCAGCAGGTTTATATTGCCTGATGGTATAATATAGTCAATTAATTTCTCCACATATATGGAAGTGGATAATCCCAGGATACTGTAGAATAAAGCACCGGCAGTAGCCTGGATGACAATATTTTTATGGGGTTTAATAAGGCTGAAGAATCTGGACCAATGAGATTTTACCTTGTCCTCCTTCCTGAAGCTGGAGGCAGGGGATAATAGTATTAGAATGTTTGTCCAGGACTCAAGAAAGTCTTTGAGGGCAATTTTTTCCATTGATCCTGTTGCCGGATCCATTACTTTCAGCCTTTTTCTTCCTGCTTTATATATAACTACGTAATGTGACTGCTTATCTCTGATAACGAGATGGGCAATAGATGGTGCCGGGATTTTATTGATATATTCAGAAGTTATCCTCACTGCTTTAGCATGGAAACCTAATTCTTCGGCAGCCTCAATCATTCCCAGGAGATTTGTTCCTCTCTGATCTGTGCCGGCCATAAATCGTATCCTAGATATTGGTAATCTCAACCCATAATGGGATGCAACAGATGATAAACATGCTGCTCCGCAATCTGTAATATCATGCTGTTTAACCCTTATCTTATTTATACGCATTGTATTCTATTTTACTCCCTTAGCAGGATCAAACCAATTATTAAAGTTGTCTGTAAGTAACTGAAGAATACTTCTTTCAGTGATTATAAACTGGATTGTCAATGTCATACCTTTCTTAACTAAAGCATGAAGCCCCTTTCCTGACACTATCTCATTGCTCTCAATTTTGCACCTTGCCAGATAAAATGGTTGATCATTGACCCAGTGTATATCATCACTTATATAATAACATTCAGTCTCCAATGCACCCCAGTAGCTTGAATCAAAAGAGTCCAGCAGTATCCTTCCTTTAATGCCGGGCTTAATCCAGCCAATATCTGCAGGTTTGATATATATTTCTGCAGAATATCTTGTGTCGGGTGTTATAATTATAATTTTTTGATGTTGACTGACAAAACTATTTTGTGCTAATCCATTCATTTTATGAACCATACCATTAACCGGTGAGGTTATTACAGATCTGGATAAGTTTTCTTTTATCTGAATGAGCCTCTCATTAATTAAATGAAGGTCGTTTTTTTGCTTCTCCAATTCGCCTGCCCAGTTGGTAAGGTGACTGCTGATACAGGTTCTTGTTTCATTTCTTGCCAGCATCAATTGAAATTCCATATCCTCAAACTCTTTACTGCTTATCAGTGAATCTCGCCATAATGGAATCATTCTGTTTAAATTTTTGAAAATCTGATTTTCCCTGCTCCTTTTTTCTTCCACCATGAGATTATATGTGGCATATTCAGTTTTATATCTTTCTGTACAAAACTGTGTATCACCATTCATTATCTTTCTGATATCGCAGATATGTTTTTCTGCCGATACCTTTCTTCCGTTTAAAATTTCAAGTTCTTTATCAAACCATTGAGTCTTGAATATGAGCAGTGTGTCATGCTTGTTGATATATTTACCCTCTTGAATAAAACAATTTTCAACTATACCGGATATGGGTGATATGATCTCTGAAATATCGTTTTCAGGACGAATAATTCCCCTGGAATTAATGATAACAGGGATATGGATTAATGGCAGCAATATTCCTGTTCCTGCCAGAAATCCAAGCATACAATTAAACAGAAATCCGGGTTTATACGACAACTTGAAATAAAAGGGTATTGAAGTAAAACTGAATTCAGAATTTTCCTTTTTCATCTCATGAAATGCCTTGAAAAACCCTGATTTATCTGTAATCAAGTCCATCCTGAAATCCACGTATAAGCTCTCCGAACCTGAAAATCATATATATAACGAAAAGCAAAGCAAGAAGGATCAGTACTTTTCTTATAATACCTGTATATTTATTATTCTTTTTTATAGTTTCCATTAAAATGAAGGATTAAAATATTGTTAATAAATGCATGCTGCTTCTTTATGTATTAACTTATATTAGTATTATAGCAAGAAAGCAGCATGTATTGTCATTTGATCAGAACTTCATTGATTACTAGCATATCCGAAGGACGTACTTACAATAAAATGAAAAACCAATGACCCAACCTATGTCATACGCAAGAGAAGTCTCAGTGGTTGGTTCACCGCCATAAATAACAGATGCTTCTGAAGCATCTATTTCCTGGAATTGTAATTTTAACGAGTCCATTTCAATACTTTTTTAGATTAATATTATTTATCTGTAATTAAATCCATCACTAAGTCCCTTTTTGAACTCGGTGTAATTTTTATCGATAATATCATAAAGGTCCTTAAGCCAACCCCCACCATAAATACCGGACATTTCTTCGTAAGAAAGTTCAATGATCCCAATTGAATTCAAATTTTGTGTTTTCATTTTTAATCGTTTTAATGGTTAATAAATACAAATTGTTCCGGCCGGAATCAGACATACACTTAATGTAAGTCAGTAATCAAAAATAAAATGACATCCTGCAATAATTCTGCAGTAAGGTTAAATTTTCCGGAATCGTAAAATATGTGTTGTTTATCTGCAGGGAAGTCCCGTTTCCTCTAATATGGCAAAGCCCCGCAGGGTCATTAACAGAAAAGCTTAAGCTGAGTTTTCCTTCTTCATAGTAAATATAGCTGTTCTCGCAATAACAATAAGCTACAGGCGCTCCAAGGTCTTTCAGGGTGTTTATATACTCATACAGACTCCTTTCCGAGATCCCTATTTTTGTGGCAAATTCAACCGGGGAACCTGTATTGCGGGTTCGTATATAATAATCCATAACCTTTAACCTGTCAATATATTTTTTAGCTGACATCTTTACTTTTTAGTTCTTAATGGAAAAGAAAATAAAAAATCAGCCACAGGAAGGAAGAAAATTTTATAGTGGTGTATTACAGTGGTTGAAAAAAGGAAAAGGAAATTGTGAATCAGACGACTGAAAGGAAAAAAAATTACTGAAGTGCCGGATTACAGTAATTTAAAATGGTAAGTGATTTAAATCAACATTCCCGCCAGAGAGTATTATACCGGTATTCATATTATTAAATTTACGGGTATTTCTTAAGAGTGCGGCAAGAGCTACAGCACTTGAGGGTTCTGCGATAATTTTCATTCTCTCCCATATCAATCGCATCGATGAAACAATTTCATCTTCTTCCACCCTGATAATTTCTTTTACCAGTTGTTTTATAATGGGGAAATTAACATCACCAAGATTGGTTTTTAATCCATCTGCAATGGTAACAGGATTTGCTGATGGTTGAATGATACCGGTCTTTAGAGAATGATAGGCATCATCAGCTCCAAAAGGTTCAGCACCGATAACTTCAATATTCCTGTTGTTATAATATGCAGCAAGTGCGGTTCCGGCCAGCAGTCCGCCTCCGCCCACCGGAACAATTATACAGGAAAGATATTTGATTTCTTCCAGAAGTTCCATACATGCCGTACCCTGACCTGTTATTACGTTTAATTGATTTGAAGAGTGTAACAACACAGCCCCTGTTTCATTTACTATTTCATTTGCTCTTTCTTCTCTTGCCTGTATGCCGGGCTCACATTCAATTAATTTTCCTCCATACCCGATAACCGCTGTTTTCTTAAATTCTGAAGCATTCACAGGCATAACAATATACGATTTAATACCTTCCATGCCTGCTGCAAGAGCAACAGCCTGGGCAAAATTACCCGAAGAATGGGTCACAACTCCCTTTTCCCTTTCTTCATCACTGAGTTGAAGTATGGCATTTATTGCGCCCCTCATTTTAAATGCTCCCATCTTTTGAAAATTCTCACATTTAAAATACACATTGCACCCTGCTATCCGGTTAATCGTGCTTGAAAATAATACTGGTGTGTAATGTATATATGATCTTATTCTATTATATGTATCCTCTAATAAGTTATTCGAAGGTAACATAAGCAACGTGGTTCTTTTAAAATTCTTTACAATTTACAAATTATTAACTTTATTTTTGGCACATTATTTGGTTTTATCTAAGAAACACATATAATTTAACCGACAATGAAAAATTTCAACTTTATTCTGTCAGTAATAGCTCTCCTTATATTAGGAGGTTGTGTAAAGGAACCGTATGCCGATTTTGTTGCATCGAAAACAGTTGTCTCGCCTGGTGAAGTTATATTCTTTACAAATCGTTCTTATGATGCTGCCAGTTTTGAATGGGATTTTGGCGATGGATATTTTTCAGTAAATTTCAATGTTTCACATTTTTACGAAGATCCCGGGTTGTATAATGTCAGACTCACGGCTTTTGGAAAAGACAACAGAACTAACAGATATATCATGGACATAGAGGTATTAAGTACGGATCTGTTAATTTCAGTTCGGGAATGGTATGATCAATACCCTGTGAATAATGCAAGTGTTATTTTATATCCAAGCTTATCAGACTGGGAAAATTTCACAAATCCCATAATTGAAGGGTTCACCAATGCAAATGGAACTGTTCTTTTTACCAATCTTAATCCGGGTATGAGATATTATGTGGATGTTTATGAAGCTAATCATGATAATTATGCCCTCGCTGCAGAAGATGCAGGGTGGATCACTACAGACAGACTGGTTTTTGGAGAAGTGAACAATTTCACAGCATGGGTGGATTATTATACTTCAGGTAAAAAGAGTTCATTAGAGAGAGAAGATATCAGGAAACTAAGGATGCGGTCGTCCGGCTCTGAGGAAATCAGAAAAAGGGAAATGCGTGTCAAGGAATAATTTTCCTGATGTTTTATGCCTGTCATTAAAATCAACAGTTCGTTAAAATAAATAAACGCCAAAGGCGCAAAGGCGCAATATTAGCGTTTAACGAACTATTGTAAAACAAGTTGTGAGAAAATAAGATGATTCAGTCAAGCTTTGTGAATATAGCAGTATAGATTATTTTGCCATCTGACTCAAACCTGAGCAGTGCAGATGCAAAATAATCATTTTTATTACCTGAACCCGGAAGTCTTAATTTTCTGTTGTCCTGAATTTTACTTTTTGCCGGATCAATCAGGTTTATAAAGAAATCCGGATATGTATCTTTATTAATATCAAATAATTGTGAAGCAGGCAGTCCTAATACTAATTTTTTATCAAGGTTCCAGTATTTACAGGCAGGTTTATTGATAAAAACGAGGAAGCCGGAATTATCAACAGATAAGATCAGGTCATTCCCTGAGTCAAGTATATCTTCAATTATGTTGAGGTTTTCCTGTGCAACTCTTAATTTCTCCGACCATTTCAGTTCCAATTCATTTATTTTACGCGTAAGTTCAATCCCTGTTAGCCTGAGTGTTTCCTCCTGTATCTTCAGTTTTTCAGTTTGTTTACGGGTTTCCGATTCCATCAGCTTTTCATTGGTGATTTCATTTGCAATGAATATCACCTTAGCTACTTCATTATACATGTCGTTAACGGCAGTATAAGCTGCTCTGAACCATTTTTCCTCATCATATTTGGTTAACAGTCTGACCTGCCCCTGAAAGATATTTCCACGTATGACACTCTCCCAGATTTCATTGAATGTTTCGATATCTTTACGGTCGATGAAATCGAATACCGTTTTGTTCTCCATCTCCCTGGATGGATGCTTCATAGTGTTGATAAATAGATCGTTCCAGTTTATTATCTTTCCGTCAGGACTGAATTCAGCCTTTAAACTAAGGTTGTTGAGAGCTTCTATCTGACTCTCGTAGTCAATGCTCTGTTTCTTTTGTTCTGTAGTATCAAGGGCAAGAAAAAGTATTTTTTCCACCATACCGTCATCCTTCCTTACACAGGTATATGTTGCCATTGTCCACAAATCCTGTCCCTGCCGGGTAATGTGTTTCATATATCCTTCAAAATGCTGGCCTCCCTTTGCCAGCCTTAACCACAGATTATTGAACCATTCCATGTCTTTCTCATGAATGAACGTGGATATATGTTTGCCTTCAACCTCTCTGTTTCCTGAATACCCCATTTTTTTCAGGAATCGGGTATTTGCGTATATTAAAATTCCTTCTGTATCATATTCAGCTCTTATCAGGGTATGATTAACAGAATTAGTGAAACTGATGAATTTCTCAGCTTGTCTCGCTGCCTGCTCCTGGGTGGCTTTAAGTTCTTCCATATTTTGCCTTACCCTTTCTTCCTGTATAGCAAGCTCTTCAGCCTGTGCTCTTGTCTCTTTTAATAATCGCGCTGTACGTATATTATTTTTAATACCGGAAATGGTCATAGCGATACTTTCGGCAACTTTTTCAACAAAGGCGGTCTGGTAAGTTTCTATTTTCCGGAACGATGCAATTTCAATAACACCATGGATGTCTTCACCTGATAATAGAGGAACCAGCAGTAAATATTGCGGATTTGCTTTACCCAGTCCTGAGGTGATGAGCAGATAATCTTCGGGTATATCCGTCATATAAATAGTTTTCTTTTCCAGTGCACATGTGCCTGTCAAGCCTGTTCCCCATTCAATTCTCTTATCTGCAAATTTACGTCTGTCATAGGCATAACACGCCATCATTTGCAGGTACTTTTCCGATTTCTCATCCGTTTCAATACTGAAAAATCCTCCCTGATTTGCTTCTAAATATTTAACAAGATTACTGATCAGAATATATGAGTATTCCTCCATATTTTCACCTGGTTGCCGCAGCAATTCGCCAAATCTGGCCAGCCCTTCCGATATCCAGTTTCTCTGATAATCTTCCCTCTTCCTTATCTCTTCCTCCTCCTTGTTTTTGAGAAGGGTGTTTCTTAAATTATCAAGTGATATGAATAGTTCCTTTTCTTGTTCCTCAGAAGAGATTTTCTCTGTAAAACGACCGCTCTGCAGATTATGAAGGTGCTGAACGGCTTTGTCGTTGATGCTATTTCCTGTCCTTATTAGAGTATTTAATTCTTCCCTGATTTTTGATTCTTTCAGGAAAAAATAATAAGCAATTGAAATACCATAAAGGGGCAATAGATCTAACAGGTAAAGGATGGCAGAAGATCTGTGGAAAATGCTGATTTGATGAAAAGTAAAATGCTCTTTAGTTATATAAAAGAGAATGATATAAATTATGGTTAGCAGTATCAGTCCGGCAAGAAAACCAAAAAAAATATAGCTTATCCGGTTATTCAGGTTATTTCTGTTTTGCATACAGATTGTAGAATTAAACCCAAATTTAATATTATTTTTTTATTATATTTTTCTTTCTTTCCAATCACATACATCAATAATTATAAGCTTACACTACTTTTTGTCTTTCTGCATCCCAGTAAACTTTTCTGTTTTCCCTGTATGCAATGGTAGCCATATGTGCAGTTATTGCTTCAGCAAAACCCTCATCAATATTACATCCTGGCTGAATCAGATTTCCGGAATGCAGTGATTCCCTGATACAATCAATCCATTCCTTTATATGCAGGAAAGTAGTATCCACCCGTTTCCCTCCTCTGTAAGTATACATAAGTCCACGGGATGCAAAATATTTTTCAGTAGCAGTTGCCACAGCATCAACATTACTTCTGCCAGGTATATAAGTGAAAATGGGAAGATCCGGATCAATGATACCTTTTTCAATTTTTTCCCGGTATTTTGTGGAACTCCTGTCGGGATAGATAGTTAAGTTATTGTCAACTTCCATGTATCCATCGTGTCCCATTATCATTTTCCCCCGGTTTTTGTTGTTTGCAAGTGTAGCGCTGTATAAAAGAGTAAGGTCTCTTTCCGGGTATTCAAGAACAGCTTGCCATACATCCGGCACATCTCTTATTTCATCAACGTAATGACCTGCTTTCTTATCTTTATAAAAATATACACCTCCGGATGAAACGGCTGAATATGGAATGCCCAGTCTCATGATCTGGTTAATGGCATCGTATTCATGTGTTAACAGATCTCCTGCAAGTCCCGTTCCATAATCCCACCAGCATCTCCATCTGAAGAATCTTTCAAGGCTGAAAGGATGTTTATTTTCACAGGGTTCTTCAAAATGTTCCCAGTCGATATTGTGCGGACCGGCTTCAGGATGTATTTTATATACCCATGCACCGTTGGGATCATTCCTGTTAGTACATACTTCAATCAAACTTACTTTGCCGAGAACATCCTTCTCTATGGCTTCCCTTGCTTTCATATAGCTTTCTGTCTGTCTGCCCTGGTGACCCAGCTGAAATACAACCGGATTGTTCTTTATTGCATCTCTTAATCTGAAAGTTTCTTCAACTGTACGCGTCATAGCTTTCTCAAGGTATACATGCTTCCCATTCCGTGCCGCTTCTATGGCCATCTCCGCATGCCAGTGATCCGGTGTGGCAATAATTACTGCATCTACATCCTCAGCTCGCAGAAGTTCCCTGTAGTTTTTATATTTTTTTGCTCCGGGAATAAATTTCCCGTCAGTACCCTCCCTGTCAGGATTTGCCGCAGCTTTAAGAGCATTCTCTGTTCTTATGTCAAATACATCACATACAGCAGTTACTTTAATATTTAGATCCTCCTGAGCAAGAAAATCTTCGTACCGTTTGTTTTTACTGTCCAGTGCTGCCGCTTTTTTCCAGTTATCCAGAAGCTGAGGGACAGCAAACCCGGCTGCTCTTAACAAACTTTCTCCACGACCTCCATACCCGATTATACCAAGGCGAATGACCGGATCCTTTTTATCACTGCCTGAAAGAACAGGAGCTTCGCCCGATATGTCCACAGCCTGCTGTACATTACTTCTGAGTAAATCTTCATATCTCTTCTTTCTCCAGGTTCCCAGGGCAAATGCTCCAATAACAGGAAACGACGCAAGTCCTTTCAGTAGATTCCTTCGGGTTATAGCCATGTCCTTGCTATCCTTAACAGTATTTATATTGTCTGTTCCTGAACTCATTTTTTTATGTTTAATGATTATATCTGTTTAATTATTCCTTGCTCTTCCGAAGATCAGCCTGTCCAAACCAATTATCCTGCCGGTAGGGAACAGATATAGAACCCAAAGGGTAATCAGCTCAACCAGTGTTTTGTTAATCCATAAATAACTTCCTTCACTGGGCATGACATATTCATATCCTATAAAAGGAGGATGAGATAAGTAATAAAATGCAAGTAGTATAATGCCCCCTGTTTTTGCGACTTTTGTAAACAAACCAAGTATCAGACCCAGCCCAACCGCAGTAAGTCCCCAGATATTGAGAAAATCTGCAATTTTAAGTGCGGCAGGGTTGGTGGCAATCCAGATAAAGGTTTCTGACAAAAAGCCTTTTGAATCCAGCAAATAACCCAGGGATGACCAGTTTGGATTCAGTAATTTCGAAACCCCTTCGTAGAGAAAATGCCAGCCAATGGCCATTCTTAATACTACGAGCATAGATAACTGGTAGTTTGAATATTTTAATTTCATTTTAAGAGATATTTATTTTCGTAATATGTATGTTGAACTTCTGACAGCAATTAAAAAACTAGTAATTACAAAAATTATTATAAGAATAACATTACCAGATTGATGCTCTGTCTTCCGGTTTTATATACATAGGTTCATTTTCAGAAATACTAAAAGCTTCATAAAATTCATTCATATTGGGAAGAGGTCCGTTAACTCTGAATCTTCCAAGTGAATGGACATCCTCTCTGGTTCTTTTTAATATCTCGGCATCTGTTATATTTTGCGCCCATACATGTGCATAACCCAGAAAGAACCGCTGTTCAGGAGTAAATCCGCTTATCTTTCGCAGTGGAGTATTCTCTTCCCATGCTTTTTTCAATGCGGTAAATGCAATACTTAATCCCCCCAGATCAGCAATGTTTTCTCCCAGTGTAAGTTTACCATTGGCATGTACACCATCTAATACCACGAAATTTTCATACTGTTCCACCAGCAGCTTTGATCTTTCAGTGAACTTTTCAGCATCCTCTGTTGTCCACCAGTCTCTTAAATTCCCGTCTTTGTCATATTTTCTGCCTTTATCATCAAAACCATGTGTCATCTCATGTCCTATAACCATTCCTATGGCACCATAGTTAACCGCATCATCGGCCATCAGATTAAAGAAAGGAGGCTGAAGAATTCCGGCAGGGAAAACAATTTCATTCCTTCCGGGACTGTAATAGGCATTTACGGTATGAGGAGTCATACCCCATTCGTCAGGATCAACCGGCTGCCCGATCTTCCGAATATGATAATCATAATTGAATTGAGAAGCTGTTATTACATTCACAAAATACGATTCATGGGAAACCATTAACCCGGAATAATCTCTCCATGTACCAGGATATCCTATTTTAACATTCATCCTGTTCAGTTTTTCCAGGGCTTCCATTTTTGTTTCTTCACTCATCCATTCAAGACCTTTTATCCTGTCTGCAAGCGCATTTCTCAGGTTTAGCACAAGGTGATCCATTCGTTCCTTTGCTTCGGGAGGAAAATATTTTTCCACGTACAGTTTGCCTAAAGCTTCTCCCAATGCCGCATCAGTGATTCTTAAAACCCGTTTCCAGCGGGGCTGTAATTCCTGTTTTCCAGATAAGAATCTGCCATAAAAATCAAAATGTGTATTCACAAAATCAGAGCTGAGATATTCAGCCGATCTGTTAAGTATATGCCAGGAAACATATGCTTTCCATTCATCAAGTGGTACATCCCTCATCATGTTATCTATTTCCTTGAAAAATGCGGGTTGCCCGACATTTATCTCACTGAAGGAAGGAGCATTGGTAAGGAGAAAAAAATCATTCCAGTTTATCTCAGGAGTATGGCTTACCAGTTCGCTCACTTTCATTTTGTTAAATGTCAGGTGAGGATCCCTTCTTTCAAGTCTTGACATTGATGCTTTTGCGAGTCGTGTTTCAATGCGGAAAACAATTCCGGAATTTTCTCCGGCAATGTTTTCATCAAATCCGGCCAGAATAAACATCTTTGTTATATAATTCCGGTACTCGTTTCTTATTCTTACTGAGTTTTCATCATCTAAAATATAGTAATCAACATCTGTAAGGCCCAGACCTCCCTGGTAAAGGTTGGCCAGGATCATTTCCGAATTAACCCTGTCGGGGGCACCAAAAAAATTGAACAGGATCCCTGAACCATATGAATGCCACCGAAAAATGATCTCCTGTATCTGACGAATGTTTTCAGCTGCATAAATTAAATCCAGTTCAGGCTTAACAGGCTTCATTCCTATTGCTTCAATAGCTTCCTCATCCATGCCCGTTTTAAAGAAATCTTTTACTTTTTGCCTGTCAGATAATAATTCCGGATCATCGGTGTTTATACCCTCAATCAGTTCTTTCAAGGTACAGGCTGTATTTTCTGACAGCACATCAAAGCTGCCATAGCGGCTGAATTCCGGCGGCATAGGGTTATTGCGCATCCATCCTCCGTTCGCATACTGATAAAAATCTGTGCCCGGATCTATGCCAGTGTCAAGGTCGTTTTTGTTAAGTGCCATGTCTTTATGCCCGCAACTAATAAGAAAAAAGAATGTAAATAAGGCTGTAAACGAAATTGTTCTCATTATACCGGGGAAATTAGAATTGGGCTAATGACTTCGCAATGATGTCAACTGTTTCAAGCAGCTGGTTCTCTGTGATTATCAGGGGAGGAGCAAAGCGGATGATGTGTTCGTGAGTTGGCTTTGCAAGCAAGCCATTTCCCATTAAAGCAAGACAAACATCCCATGCGGTTTTTCCTCCTTTAGGTTTAATAACAATAGCGTTTAGCAATCCTTTTCCCCTGACCAACTCTACCATGTCGCTTTTTATTTTATTAAGTTCAGAGCGAAAGATTACTCCAAGCTTTTCAGCATTTTCAGCCAGATGCTCATCACGAATGACACTTAATGCAGCAATGGCAACCTTGCATGCTACGGGATTTCCCCCAAAGGTTGAACCATGTTCTCCCGGACGTATTACCAGCATAATGTCATCATCGGCCAGCACTGCGGAAACAGGGTAAACTCCGCCGGAAAGAGCTTTTCCAAGAATCAGAATATCAGGTCTTACTCCTTCATGGTCACATGCAAGTAACTTTCCTGTTCTTCCTAAACCTGTCTGTACCTCGTCGGCAATAAAAAGAACATTCCTGGATTTACAAAGATCATACGCTTTTTTCAGGAAACCGTCACCAGGAACATATACTCCCGCTTCACCCTGTATCGGCTCAACAAGAAATCCGGCAACATTTGGATCTTCAAGTGCTTCTTCAAGTGCAGGTATATCATTATATGGTATCTTTATAAACCCCGGAGTATATGGCCCATAACCTTTATATGAATCCGGATCGGTAGACATGGAGATAATGGTAATTGTCCTGCCGTGAAAATTCCCCTCACATACAATTATCTTTGCCTGGTTTTCGGGTATTCCCTTTTTTTCGTAAGCCCATTTGCGGCATAGCTTCAGTGCCGTTTCATCACCTTCTGCCCCTGAATTCATTGGCAGAACTTTATCATATCCAAAATATCCGGTGACAAATTCTTCATATTCACCCAACACATTATTATAAAAGGCCCTGGATGTTAAAGTCAGCTTTTTAGCCTGCTCTGTAAGTGCCTGTATAATTTTCGGGTGGCAATGTCCCTGATTTACTGCAGAATATGCGGAAAGAAAATCAAAATATCTTTTTCCTTCAACGTCCCAAACATATACGCCTTCTCCTCTTTCAAGTACAACAGGCAGAGGGTGATAATTATGCGCACCAAACTTGTCTTCACGTAAAATATAATCCCTGGTATTCATTCTTATTGATTTTTGTTAAATAAAATAAAAGTTCAAAAATAATCATAACTTAATTACTTTTGCTCTAAATAAGGTTAAAAAATGAAAAATGATAATGTAGTTCATCCAATTATTCTCATGCGGCGTAGTGCCTTCTCTTTTTCCGACACTCCGGTGGATGAGAACATCATTCATCTTTTGTTTGATGCTGCCAGAAAGGCGCCCTCAAGTTTTAATGCACAACCCTGGCGGTTTATTTATGGCGCCAAAGGTGAGAATTCCGGGTGTTATGATAAATTGCTGGATTTGCTTTCCGAAAAGAACAAAGCCTGGGCAAAAACGGCGCCTGTGCTAATTCTCACATTGGCAGAAACAATCTTTACCCATAACGGTACTGAAAACAGATATGCTTTTCACGATCTGGGTCTGGCAACTTCCAATTTTTTATTGCAGGCATCCTTCCTCGGCATTGTCACACATCTGATGGGCGGTTTCGATAAAATAAAAGCAAGAGAGATATTTAATGTGTCTCCGGAAATTGAACCAGCTGTTATGATTGCCCTGGGTTTTCCCGGAAAAAATGAACATTTATCTGAAGAAATTCAGCAACGCTTGCGTTCAGCGGGAAACAGAATGGAATTGGAACAGTTTGTATTAAAATGCCCCGGCAGGTAACAGTAAAACTTTTTCATGTCAGAAGTTCGCAGTGATCTTGAGATTGAATCTTCTTGATGTCAAATAGTTGGGAACGGCAAACATGCCCGGTATATTTTCCTGATTCGAGATAGTTCTGACCCAATAATAGGAAATTGTATTGTTCATTCCCAGAAGATTAAAAATCTCCGCACTTATCCACATGTCCCTGAAAAACGTGAAGGTTTTTCCGGGTTCCTGTTCCCTGGTAAACTTTTTAATGCTCTTTGAAAAGCCAATGTCTGCCCTGCGATAGGGAGGGAGTCTGTAGTATTCATCAAACCGGTCTTTTTTAGGGGAACTGTAAGGAAGACGGCTGCCATACAATAAATTGAGGTGAACTTTATAATCCGGATTATTGGGCAGATAATCCTGGAAAAATAATCCTGCGCTGAATAACTGGTCTGTTGGCCGGGGATAATAACCGGGTTCTGTCCTCACCACTTCACCATTAATCTCTGTAAAATAAAAATCATTCAAAATATCTTCCCTGGTTTGCATTAAGGATAAGCTTAGCCATGATTCAGCATTCGGGACAAATTGTCCGTTAATTTTAAGATCAAAGCCAACAGCATAGCCTTTGGCAAGGTTTTCACCCGCATATTTTATACTTACGTTATCAATTTTGTAAGGCACCAGTTGTTTTAAGTCTTTATAATATAATTCAGCAGATAATCTGAAGGGTCTGTCCCAGGAAAAAAAAATGTAATCTCCGCCGATCAGGAAATGAGCAGATTGTTGCGCTTTAAGGCTCTTATTGAGTTCTCCCTGCAAATTCCTCATCTCTTTATAAAAGGGTGGCTGGTAATACATTCCGGCACTTATCCTGAACATGATATCCTTCTCCCAGCCGGGTTCGATAGAGAAGTTTATTCTGGGACTTATTAGAAACTGATTCGTTAATCCGAGATAAGCGCTTCGTATACCGGCAGTTACATAATACATATTGGAACCATCTCTGAATCTCCACGTATCCTGTAAATATCCGCTCAGGGTACCGGACCTGATTTCATTGCTTGCTTTTATCAGATTATTTACCAGTACATGATCCGGATCCTGCGGAAGAGAATAACCAGTCGAATCAATCATTTCCCATTCACTCAGCTTGTCCGAAATCCAATTATACTGATGTTTTAATCCCCAGCGAATACGATGCCTGATTGTGTTGTACTCCCCGATATGACTTGCAGAATATACATTAGCATTGAGATAATTTCTTGCATGATTTAAAAAACCTCCTATACCAATGTTTAATATGCTGTCGCCATATGTCTCCGAACCAATGGTGTTATCGAGCTCATTTATCAAATACTCGCCCAGGATATCAAACTTTTCAGATTCAATACTGTTAAAACCACTTGAAATGAATTTAAGAGTGAGTTTTTCCGATGGATTAAATTTCAGGGACACCGCCCCCTGATATATATTGAAAACATCAGCCTCATTTCCCTCAAAATAAATAACAAGGTTTAAAGGGGTACTGGCTGTACCAAAATCGGTCCTTCGTGTTGATGGAATGAAATTATACTGATTGCGGGAAAGATTACCAAGAAAACTCAGTTCAATATTTTTTGAAAGAGAGTATGTAATTAAACTTTGAAGATCAAAGAAATTGGGTTTGTAATCTCCCTGTACATCAAGGGTGTTCAGGATATAGGAAGTAGTTTTATATCTTACCCCGGTCAGATGGGTGAATTTTCCGTTATCGCTGATCCCTTCAAGATGCAGGCTGCCTCCCAGAAGACTGGCTCTAAAAGAGCCTGCAGGTGAATCGGGCTTTTTATAGGTAATATCCAGAACAGATGACATACGGTCGCCATATCGTGCTTCAAAGCCTCCGGCGGAAAATTTGATCGCAGAGATCAGGTCACTGTTAACAAAACTTAGTCCCTCCTGTTGCCCTGAACGAATTAAAAAAGGCCGGTAAATTTCAATATCATTTACATATACAAGATTTTCGTCAAAATTTCCGCCACGCACAGAATACTGAGAGCTTAATTCATTACCGGATGATACACCAGGTAAGGTTTTTATGATGGTTTCAACAGAGCCTGCCGTTCCCGGAACCAGCTGAAGCGATTTTAGATCAATCCTCATCATGGTAGTCGCTCTCTCCTGCCTTGCGCTTATCATCACTTCACCCAGCTCCCGGTAATCTGTTTCAAGGATTATGTCCATTGTAAGGCTTTCGCCCTGCCTTAAACGTACACTCTTTTCCTGTGATACGTAACCTATAAAGGAATAGACTATAATAAGATCTGTATCAGAAGGAACTGTAATGTCATAACTCCCGTCTTTCCTGTTCATGATGCCCGTCCGGGTATCCTTAACAGTAATATTAACAGGGAATACAGGCTCACCCTCTGCTTCAGTAATTCTCCCGCTTATGGTGGCATTTTGTGAATATCCGTCCGATACATGAAATATTAATACCAGAGTGAGGATTAATAGTATCCGTTTATAGATATTCATTGGTACTATGATAATTTCCTTTTTTAATCTAACGAACTATTGTAAATGAAAATTGCGCAATAAATTTTTTAATCAGTCTTTATCATTTTTGAAGTCACCTCTTTTCAGCGCTTCAAAAAATTTTGCCCAGTTCAGTGGATTTAATAAAGGAATGCTTGGATATTGCCCGGCATAGTATAACTTATCGTAATGCTGTTGCATGGCTGTTTTGAACGAAAGATCTGCATCCGGTTCAAAATCCATATTCAGCTGGGCTTTTATCAGGGCAATATTTTTATAGGCTCTCTTCTCATCATCATCCGGCAATTCAAGCTTGAGAAATGCAACTTTAAATTCCTCGTATGTCTTCCAGGGAAAAATTTTAACTTCCGACAGATGTATGGTGTCATTCAATATGTAAACATCACGGGGATATTGGGATAGTTTCAGGTCATCCGGTATCACTACCAGGGTATTCTTATACCCCATACAGCGGAACAGGATACTGTCGGAGGGTGAAACAATAAAGGAAAACATTCCTTTTTCATTTCCGGTGGTTCCTGTTTTTTGAGATATATTAATAATATGTACATCTGATACAGCTTCATATTTCAGGTTTCTTACCACACCTGAAAACTGGATAAGCTTTCCATCCTGACTCCATCCGGTATGAAATATGAAAAAAGTAAAAAGTAAGAATAGTATCCGCTGTAACAAATTTTCCGACATTTTAATGAATTTCAAAAATAGTTAAAAAAATGTATTGATCTGTAATTTAACTTTTATTAACTGTAGTATGTGTTTTGAACTTATGCGAAATAAACATAATTTATGTAACTTTATAACTTCTTCATAAATAATTATCTGATTAAACCGCTTGTGCGGTTTGATTTTTAGTGATATGAGAATTGCGTTTGGCATTTTGCAGGAAATGTGGACATTATATTCATTTAACGCTGACAGGTATGTCGACGCTGTCAGGATACACTTTGCTGATCAAAGCGATTCCTTTCAAAACAGATACAATTAAAACCTGATAATGGCAATATAAAAGGTACGCTGATTAAAACTTTTCGCAATAGACCTGTCAGCGTCGCAGACCTGACAGCGTCAAACTATGAAAACACAAAAACAAATCAAACCGCAATAGCGATTGATTAAATCTTTTTTAATATGAAATAAATATGATCTGGCAAAAAGAAATAATACTTCCCTCTTATCGAAAAGGATTTCATCTTATCACTTCCCGTATTATAGATGAATTACCCTCTCTGCCGGAAACCGGGATCCTGAATATACTGTTAAAACATACATCTGCCGGATTGACATTAAATGAAAATG
>CAYVTV010000022.1:0-25192 GCA_964454295.1 uncultured Bacteroidaceae bacterium | reverse complement strand
TTGATCCTTTAAGAGAAAAGCCTCCTATTAATAAGCTTCTGAAGTTAAATGAAATTTTATCAAGGGATTTTCAATATGCAAAACCGGCAAAAAGTAAAAAGTTTATGATCAGGCGATTACAACCCGGGGATGCTAAGGAGCTTAGTTCTCTTTATACAAAGGTTTTCAAAACCTACCCGTTTCCGGTGCATGATGAAAAGTATATCCTGAAAACAATGCATGAAAACATAGTTTACTATGGAGCATTTCTTGAAGATCAGCTTATAGGAGTTTCTTCATCGGAGATGTATCTTGATGAGGCCAATGCTGAAATGACTGACTTTGCAGTATTACCGGAAATGAGAGGGAATAAAATTGCTCTTCTTTTATTATCAACAATGGAAAAAGAAATGAGTGAACTAGGCATTAAAACCGTATATACTATAGCCAGACTAAATTCTATTCCCATGAATGTGACCTTCCTGAAGCGCGGTTACAAATATGGAGGAACATTGATAAATAATACAAACATTTCCGGAAAAATTGAAAGCATGAATGTGCTATACAATTATTTATCTGAAGAATAATGCACATTGTTGATATTATTATTTTCCTACTTTATTTACTGGCAGTACTTGGTGTTGGGTTTTTCTTTTTTTTAAGAAATAAAACCCCTGATGACTACTTTGTAGGGGGGAGAAAAATGAGTAGCCTGCATATTGGCCTTTCTGTTGTGGCTACGGATGTTGGAGGAGGCTTTTCTATTGGTCTGGGTGGTTTGGGTTTTATAATGGGAATTTCAGGCAGTTGGTTATTGTTTACAGGCCTTCTTGGAGCCTGGCTTAGCGGAGTGTTTCTGATTCCCATAGTATACAGGCAGGCTGTTAAACATAAATATCTCACCCTTCCTCAGTTTCTTGTAACTATTTTCAACAAAAGAGTGGCATTATTTGCCGGTATAATTTCTGCCATAGGTTACCTGGGTTTTACCAGTTCACAGATACTTGCAGGTGCTAAGCTGGCTTCATCTACATTCACGGGTCTGTCTATGGAAAACGCATTATGGATAATGGGTGTGATAGCCATTCTATATACTTCACTCGGGGGTATGAAGGCAGTAATATATACGGATACCATACAATGGATTATCCTGTTATCGGGATTATTGTTTATTGCTCTGCCATTCTCATTTATAAAGATTGGAGGTATGGATGTAATCAGAGAATCCCTTCCATCAGAATTTCTTTCCTTAAGAAATGTTTCCTGGCAACAATTGGTAAACTGGTTATTCACAATTCTTCCCGTTTGGTTTATTGGCATGACATTGTACCAAAGGATTTATGCCTCAAAAAATAAAAAAACTGCTCAAAAAGGATGGTTTATTGCCGGTATATTTGAATATCCGGTAATGGCATTTACAGGGGTGATATTAGGAATGTTTGCCAGGGTTGCTGTTGAGACTGGCGTCATAACAGGATTTTCTGCTGAGAATATTGATGCGGAAATGGGACTGCCTTTATTGTTAAAGACAATTTTACCGGTGGGTTTTATGGGAATAGTCCTGTCAGCCTATTTTTCAGCAATTATGTCTACCGCCGACAGTTGTTTAATGGCATCATCAGGAAATATTCTAACCGATATATTAAATAAACATAATGATAAAAATAGTTTAAAATATTCACAGATACTTACTCTTATTATCGGAATTTTAGCGTTATTGCTTGCCCTGAAAATGGAAAATGTGCTGGAACTTATGCTTTATTCCTATGCATTTATGGTCTCAGGCATGATCGTCCCGGTTCTGGCCGCATTATTTTTCAGATCCCCTGATAGCACAGCTGCATTGATTTCTATGATTACCGGAGGTGCCTCTACTTTATTCCTTATTATTTTAAACATCAATCTTCCTTTCGGACTTGATCCAATCATTTTTGGTATATTGTTTTCAGCGGTATCATATACGGCAGTATATTTCCTGAACAGTAAAAGAGAACACTAATACTGCCTCAAATTAAGTTTATTAAAAAATCGTCCATTAGTTGAAAAATATTTTTAAAAAATGAATATTGAATCAAAATTATATCTATAATTGCGCTCAAATACCAGATTATTTTATATATAAATTAAATTATTTAAAATCAATAGGTTAGTATTATAAAATGATGTTTAAAACAAAAAGAAAAACGTAAAGCATCCATGAAATCCGGAAAAGTGAATTCCAGTTCCTCTGTTATGCATGAGGAATCTGAAACAGAGCCTCCAGGCGGGCAGGTTTCAGTTACAAAAACAACAAGGAAAAAACTTGTCGCTTTCTCCAAAAAAAACAACACACCTATCAGCCCGCATTCCTGGGCATTTATCAATCAGCATTTTACGGAAATTACCGAATCAGACTGGAATGACTGGCAATGGCAGCTTAAAAACAGTTTTACTACTTTCCAACAGCTGTCTACCTTTCTAACTCTTTCTGAAAATGAAGTTAAACCATCTCTCGATGGTCAGAAACTTCCGGTAAGAATTACACCATATTATGCTTCTCTGATTGATCCGGCTAATCCGGAACAGGCACTTCGCAGAACCATGGTTCCTGTGTATGATGAATTGATGGTTAGTCCCAGCGAAAAAGCGGATCCATTAAGTGAAGAATCTGACAGTCCGGTTCCTCACATAGTTCACAGGTATCCCGACAGAGTGTTGTTTCTTATTACCGGCTTTTGCGCGGCATATTGCAGGTATTGCACCCGATCGCACATGGTGTCTAAAAAGGATAAATGTCATTCCAACAGGTCTGAGTGGGACATTGCGCTTGACTATATCCGTAACCATCCTGAAGTCAGGGATGTACTTTTATCCGGAGGAGATCCTTTGACTTTGCCTGATTACCGTTTAGAGTATCTGCTTGCAAATCTGCGTTCTATCCCGCATGTGGACATCGTCAGAATAGGTACAAAAGTCCCTGTGGTTTTACCCCAGAGAATTACAAAAAGTCTGGTGAATATGCTTAAAAGATATCATCCGTTATTTATGAGTATTCATTTTACTCACCCGGATGAGATCACCCCTGAAGTGGCATTTGCATGTTCACGTTTATCTGATGCCGGTATTCCGCTGGGAAGCCAGACTGTACTGCTAAAAGGGATCAATGATGATCCTGAAGTGTTCAAAAAGCTTACACACGCTCTGCTGAAGATAAGGGTCCGGCCGTATTATCTCTATCAGTGCGATCCTATACCGGGTTCCTCCCATTTCAGGACACCTGTTTCAAAAGGGCTCGAAATTATTAAGGCACTCAGAGGTTTTACTTCAGGATATGCCATTCCGCATTTTGTTATTGATTCACCCGGCGGCGGTGGTAAAATACCCCTGTTGCCTGATTATGTGGTGGAGAAAAATAAAGATGGATACCTGCTTGTTAATTATGAAGGAAAAGTATTCCTTTACCCGGAAGAGGGCACTAATGAACAGAAAAACAATCTGTTGCCTGGCGGGCTGACATTGTAATTAGTGACAAGGGACAGGTGACGGGTGAGGAGGAATTGAGTGGTTGGTTAAGGGATCATGCTATCACGGGATCACGGGATCACGCTATCACGGGATCACGGGGAAGGGATCACGCTATCACGGGATCACGGGACCAGGTGTATGGTGAAATGTCAAACATAGGGCTGTTGCGTGTAATGTGAGTAATCGAAATCAACATATCAACATATCAACAAATCAACAAATCAACAAATCAACAAATCAACAAATAAACCAATCAACAAATCAACAAATCAACAAATCAACAAATCAACAAATCAACATATCAACATATCAACAAATCAACAAATAAACAAATAAACCCTGTAATACAATAATATTCCTTCAGATGTTCCGAATACGGCGTATACATGATGATACCAGGCAGGTTGACAAGACTGCAATCAGCCAGGTACCACATATTATGAGAAGCCATTTTACTTCACTCAGTGAGGAGAAGATAATGGGCATCTATGATCAGCTGCGAAATCCACTTAAATATAAATTTCGTACTACTCTTTTTGTGGCTGAAAACAGATCCGGCAATGTTCTGGGTTTTGCCATCATGATGTATGCCCCTGACCTTCATTTCTGTTTTCTGGACTATGTTGCCAGCAGAAAAGATATACTTGCTTCAGGCATTGGCGGATCATTATATGAACGTGTACGTGAAGTAGCTAAAAGTATGCAATCAATCGGACTTTTTTTTGAATCTCTGCCGGATAATCCGGAATTATGCAAAAATACAGCATCACTGGCACAAAATAGGGCACGATTGAAATTTTATGAGCGTTATGGTGCTTATCCCCTTATTAATACAAAATATGAGACAACTGTTAACCCTGATGACGATTGTCCGCCTTATCTCGTTTGCGATTTTCTGGGGAGGCAGGGAACCATGTCCCGGAAAGATGCCAGAAAGATCATCAAAGCAATATTGAACAGAAAATATCCTGATTATTGTCCTGAAGAATATGTCAAGACTGTTGTCAATTCAGTGAAAGACGATCCTGTTGTTTTACGTAAACCTCAGTATATCAAATCAGTAAAATTACAGAATGAATCTGTGGTTAATGACAATAAAAATAAAATTATTCTTATCCATAATGATAATCATTCGATCCACCATGTGCCGGATAAAGGATATGTGGAATCACCGGTAAGGATTAAATCTATTCTTAAGGAGTTACTTGGAATGAATATCTTTCAGGAGGTTCCCCCTTTACGATTCAGTGAAAAACATATTTTACAGGTTCACGATCATGGCTATATCAGCTATTTCAAACGGGTATGTGATGATCTTCCTCCGGGGAAGTCAGTTTATCCTTACATCTTCCCCATTCGCAATGCCACCCGTCCCCCGGAAGATGATTCGGTAAGAGCAGGATATTATTGTATTGATACTTTTACCCCTTTAAATAAAAATGCGTTTCTGGCAGCAAAAATGGCAGTGGATTGTGCGCTGACCGGAGCTGAAAAGTTACTTCAGGGGCATGAAATAGTATATGCCCTGATTCGACCTCCGGGTCATCATGCAGAGAGAAAATCTTTCGGTGGGTTTTGTTATTTTAATTCAAATGCCATCGCAGCCAATTACCTCAGCAAGTTTGGAAAGGTTGCCATACTCGATCTGGATTATCATCATGGAAACGGACAACAGGATATTTTTTACATGCGAAAGGATGTGTTTACCATTTCCATTCATGGTAGTCCATCTTTCGCTTATCCCTATTTTTCAGGATTTAAAGAAGAAAAAGGGGAAGGGGAGGGAACCGGATTTAACGTGAACTACCCGTTAAAGGAAAAGCTGAACGGGGAAGAATACCGGACAACACTAACTCAGGCATTGAAAAGGATTACCAGGTTTAAACCTGATTTTCTAATTGTTGCATTTGGACTGGATATAGCAAAGGGCGATCCTACCGGCACATGGAGTTTGAGTGCAAAAGATTTTTATGAAAACGGCAGGTTGATTGGTGCACTCCGCTTGCCTGTACTGGTTATTCAGGAAGGCGGTTATAAAAACCGCATCCTTGGGACAAATGCAAAGAGTTTTTTTAACGGACTTTATTCAACCATTAGTTCGTTAAATTAAAAAAAACGCAAAGGCGCAAAGGCGCAATATCAAAGTCTAATAAACTATTGTATACAACACATTTTAATTAAAAGATGATGATTATCGGTTTATGTTATGATCTCAGGGATGATTACCTTATGATGGGGTATTCTGAAGAAGAAACTGCTGAATTTGATCGGATCAGCACGGTGGAAGCTATTGAAAAAGAGCTACAGAATATGGGATTTGATACCCGGAGGATCGGGCATATCATGTCCCTCACTGAAAAGCTGGCTTTGGGTGAAAGATGGGATATGGTATTTAATATTTGTGAGGGTTTATATGGAACAGGGAGGGAAGCCCAGGTGCCGGCTTTGCTTGATGCTTACCGCATTCCATACGTCTTTTCAGGTCCGCTTGTTATGGCCATGACACTCGATAAAGCTCTTACTAAACTTGTTGTTAAAGATGCAGGTGTTGATACACCCTGGCATTTTGTTGTGACAACTTCTAAAGATGTTGAAAAAGAACTCCTTCCTTTTCCTCTCTTTGCAAAACCCCTGGCAGAAGGTACAGGAAAAGGAATAAGTTCTCAGTCTGTGATAACCGGTAAACACCAGCTTAAAATAATTTGCAGGAAACTGATTAAAAAGTTTAAACAACCTGTACTGGTTGAAAAATTTTTAAGCGGAAGGGAATTTACAGCAGGTATTGTGGGGACCGGCGATGATGCGAGGTGTATAGGTGTTATGGAAATTATTCTGAATCATAAGGCCGAACAAAGAGTATACTCTTACACAAATAAAGAAGAATGTGAGGAAAGGGTGGAGTATGTTTTACCACCTGATGAAGATATCAGGAAATGTAAACAACTTGCGCTTAAAGCATGGAAAGCCATTAAAGCAGAAGATGCAGGAAGGATTGATATCAGGTATGATGAGTTTAATGTCCCCAATTTCCTTGAAGTGAATCCCCTGGCAGGACTTCATCCGGAACATTCAGATCTGCCTATCCTTGCCAGGCTGAATGGAATTGAATATCCTGAGTTGATGAGAATGATCATGAAGTCGGCATTGAAAAAATTAAGAACTACCGGGACATATGAAACCTCCATGATTTCGGCAAACGCATACACGCATGAACAAAAACATGGAGGTTCTCCCGCTTAGGCGGGACAAGCTATCCGACCACTGAAATAAATTTTGTCCGGATGAAAAGAGCAGTTATATTGGTTAATAAACTAATTGAAAATGCAAATCCCGATGAACAGGATGTCATCATCCAGTCTGACGAGGTGGGAAAAGCAATAAATTCATTAGGCTACCTGCCACAAAGAGTTTTCGTGGATTTGAACCTCCAATATGCCAGGGAATCACTTGAAAAAATTTCACCCGATCTGGTTTTTAACCTGGTGGAAACTCTGGGTGGCAGAGCAGAGCTTATCCACCTTGTTCCTGCTTTACTGGAAAGTATGCATATCCCATTCACGGGATCTGGAGCATTTTCAATGCTGTTAACATCTGATAAATTACGATCAAAGAATCATTTTCGGAATTCCGGCATTCCGACAGCAGAGTGGCTGTGCCCGGGGAATGATATGATCCCCGATAAAGAAAAATATTATATTGTCAAGCCTGTCTGGGAAGATGGATCTGTGGGAATTACCGATGAGATGGTTATGAAAGGAGATGATCCTCAAATACAGAAAACACTTTCGCGCCTGAAAAAAGACATTTTTGCCGAAGAGTATATTCATGGCCGTGAGTTTAACCTGTCTTTACTTTGTAGTGCTGATGGACCAGAGATCCTTCCTCCCGCAGAAATTAAATTTGTTGATTATCCGGAAGGTAAGCCTCATATCCTGAATTATGATTCGAAATGGCAAGAAGAATCTTTCGAATATAAAAACTCAGTAAGAAGTTTTGATTTTCCGGGGGAAGATCATGTGCTTATCGAAGAGCTCAAAGCTATAGCCTGCCTTTGCTGGGGGGCTTTTGAAATGAGAGGCTATGCAAGAGTTGATTTCCGTGTGGATGAGAATAACAAACCCTATGTTCTGGAAGTGAATGCGAATCCCTGTATTTCCCCTGATGCCGGCTTTATTGCTGCTGCAGAACAGGCAGGTATGAGTTACAGAGAGGTAATAAAAAGAATTATAAGTGATATTTAATATTGGATCTAATTTACTTTGTGTCCCTTTGTGAACCCCTTCGTGTACCTTCGTGGTTAATAAACGTCTGAGAATTAACCACAAAGGACACAAAGGTATACACAAAGGAAGACATAATAATTAAAATTTATGAACCTCATCGATCTTATTATCCGTACTGTTCCCCAGGAATCTGATATTCATTCAGTGGAAACCATCGTCCGTTCCTCAGGATTTTTCAGGGAGGACGAAATAACAGTGGCAGTTGAACTGGTTGAGGAAAGACTATCAAAAGGACATTCATCCGGCTACCAGTTTCTTTTTGCCGATCTAAACGGCGAGACTGTTGCTTATACCTGTTACGGCCTTATTCCATGCACACTTCATAGTTTTGATCTGTACTGGATCGCATCGCATAATGCGTATCGCGGTATGGGTGTGGGAAGTTTCATACTTAAACTGACAGAGCACGAGATAAGAAAGGAAGGAGGAAATGCAGTATATATTGAAACATCTTCAAAGGAACAATATCTCCCGACAAGGAATTTTTACGAAAAGAACGGGTATCTTCCGAAAGCCGTTTTCGATGATTTTTATGATGAGGGTGATGATAAACTGGTTTATGTAAAGAAATTATAACACGTTCTGTTGTACAAGAGTTCGTTAAGTTAAAATGAAACGCAAAGGTGCGAAGGCGCAATTTGTTAATTATCAATAGAAAGAACAAAATCGGAGTATATTAACAAATCGTACATTATAAGCATAGTATAAAAGCGAAACGAACAATTGATTATTAACAAATTATAGAAAATCCCGATGTATTGGTTCATTACTTGAACCCAAAAGCTTCCAGCCATTGTTTATCTGCTTTGATGATCTTACGCTTATCAAGATCAAATAAAGCCGCAGTAAATACAGCCTTGCTCGCTATCTCACCGGTTTCGTTAATCATCTTCTGATCAAACAGAAATACCAGTTCGTTTTTCCTGCGACTGATGGTTTCAATAGTGATTTTCTGGCCACGAAGCAGCTCTTTGCTGAATCTCACGGTAACTTCCAGGATCACTGGTCCCGTTTTATTCACGCGGATCATATCGGCGCCAAGGCCACTCATTTCCAGTATATTCCACCTTGCCTGTTCATATAAAACCAGGTATTGTGCATTGTTCACATGACCATATTCATCAAGCAGATCATCTGTTACGGTGAACTTAAAATTATATTTTTCTGATTCAGCCATCTCCTTCTATGTAAATTCTGTTGGTATTTCGTTGTTTATTTTTCCAGTCATTTTATTGTCAATTTTTGCTGCTTCGTCTTACTGTCCGTACGTTGGTGTGGAACGGGATAGAGTGTACTTTGGAAAATTGGGTTATATCGTTAATTATGAACTTTTTGCCAATGTGCCTGACAGTAAATATTTATCTGTTAATTTACCGATAAAGTACATTTATCGGCTTAAATACCGTTAATTAAATTGATTACTATTCCTGCAAAAACTGCAATACCAAAACTCAATAGAGTGCCTACCAAAACATATTCACTTTTCTGAGTGGCATTGAATCTTAAAATTGATTTTGCTGCGATAATAAGCCCAACTGCTTCATACTGACATATAAGAACCATGTATTTAGGGGGTTTTAGAAGAAAAATTCCGACGTTAGTCGGATAATAGCGATATGTAGTATTATTTAATTGCTTTAACAAGGGTATCTGTTACCACAAAAAAATCTTCATTA
This sequence comes from uncultured Bacteroidaceae bacterium, assembly GCA_964454295.1. Lineage (GTDB taxonomy): Bacteria > Bacteroidota > Bacteroidia > Bacteroidales > CAYVTV01. Next base: position 15,750 of record CAYVTV010000022.1, on the reverse strand, counting down.
ACAAGCTGCTTTAACTCTTTCAGTGATGGATTTAGAAGATATCCGCTAAATAACGGTTCCTGGAATTCATTTGCCTCGCGGATAGTAGCAATTTTTCTGAATTTTTCCAGGTCTCCATCCTTCAGGTCTGGATATTTCAACAAAAGATTTTCCTTTGTAAAGGTAAATAGGAACACCATCCAGTATGGATTTTCCGTATCATTGATATTGATGTAATAATCTCCCCTGTATTTTCTCGCAATCAGATTATCATTCATTGAAAATCTAAGGCCTTTCTCCTCATCCATATAATACATAATAAAGTTGTTATAGATGCTCAGCATGCTATCCCCTTCAGGGGTCAGGTAGAGCCCATGGATCTTTTGGGGAAATGCAGAAATATTCTTTCTGCCGGAAGGTTGCGGCTGCTCAAAATATACCTCCGAACAGGAAGTAAGGAGCAGGCTGAGTAAGAATGATATGATGGTTATATATCTCATAAGTTAGAAGTTTTATCCGGAAATATGTTTTATTCAATGAATATTCTCTTGTCGTTCGGGATATATTATAGTACAGATAAAAATTACATGTTACAACCGATAGTTCGTAAAATTAAAATAGAACGCAAAGGCGCGAAGGCACAATATGTTGATTATTAGCAATATGAAAAACTCATGATTAAATTGTTAAAATATTAATTACCAACGCAATATAAAAATGTAACGAACTATTAAAAACAAAATTAAGATTTTATTTTATACATCTTCTGAATATTTATTAACTAAAGTTTCGCATATGCTCAACATGTCCTGCAATGAAATGAATAATTTTACATTGATTTTAACAAAGCTAAACAAGAGCGAAACTTTAATTATTAATATTTTGAGCGTATGCATTTTTGATTTTTTTACTGATTTAAAGACCTTTGCTTTTTTATCAGATTATGTATTTTTCCGGTAAATCATTTTAAACCTGATTTTTCGGTTTTGTACAGACAGATTATTAATATAAATTTGCAAAAAACAACATATCATGCTTTTGCAAATAGACGAGAAAGACCTGAAGAAGTTTATCGTGGTAGGCGACAGGGTTCTGATAAAACCCAAAGATCAGCAGAAGAAAACAAAATCCGGACTATATCTCCCTCCTGGTGTTACTGAGAACGAAGCCATACATAGCGGTTATGTATTAAAAGTGGGTCCCGGTTATCCCATTCCTGCAGTCAGCGAACCCGATGAACCGTGGAAAGGCGCAAATGAAAATGTTAAATATGTACCCCTGCAGCCTAAAGAGGGTGACGTTGCCGTATATCTTCAGAAAAGCGGCTGGGAAATAGAATTTAATAAAGAAAAATACCTGATTGTTCCACAGTCGGCAATCTTACTGCTGATAAGGGATGAAGGATTGTTTGAGTAACAGAATAGCTCATTCTGGTTTGAATATTATTGCATCTGCTTTTTACAATAATCTTAATAAATAGAGGATTTGGATTATTGAATCAATATTATTATATAGTGATTCAATATTGCTATATGATACGAGGTTTATTGTTTAATTTTCCACCAGTTTTTATTCTGAATTGTAACAGCAGTTTTAGTAAATAAAAAATTAATGACAAATGAGTTACAACTGTTTTATTTTCACCGGTTACCGCAAATTCATTTTATTCTTTATTATTTCTTCAGTTTTTCTGAACTACCCCAATTCCATTGCACAAGATGCAAATGTTCGTATTTCCTGGGATTTTAATTCCTACTGGGAGTTAACCTCAGTAAAGATAGCCAACAAAAAATATATTGAAACCGACTTATATTATCCCCTAATTAAAAAACTGAGAGATGGTTCTTTGTTAATGGTTTTTATGAATCATCAGGTTGGCTTTGACATTTTCACCCGAAAAAGCTATGATAATGGAGTAACCTGGTCAGATGCAATTATGGTGAGACAAAGATTCACTGCTTCTTCAACGGCTGATAAGAATGATAAGATGGTTTTTGCCACTCCCGACTTTATTGAGCTACAGAACGGACAGATATTACTTGCCTATCAATGGCGTTATCAGAAAGGATATACAGATATTGAAAATACAAATCAGAATTGTGGAATAGAAATTATGACCAGTTTTGATTCTGGTGAAACATTTACAGATCCCCGTGTGGTTTATTTGGGTAGAAACTGGGAACCCTATCTATTACAGATTCCTTCAGGCGAAATACAAATGTATATTACTGATAGTAATGAAGTTGCAGATAATATTTCTCAACCCTGTGTTTCTTTGTTACGCTCATTTGATAATGGTTTGACCTGGCAGAATAAGAAACTGGCAACGTTCAGGGATGGGGAATTACTTTCAAGAACTTTTGATGAGCGTAGTTCATATGATGGTATGCCATCTGCAAAATATCTTTCATCTGATAATGGAATAGCTATGGCTCTGGAGGTTTGGAGCTCAAGATATCAGGTAGACGTAACTCCGGTAATTGTTTACTCTTCCCTTGAAAAAAACTGGAAGTATGATGATTTATCACGTGCAAGAGGAGGTCCGGGTTTAGACAGAAAAAAACAGTTGCATAAGGATTTCCGTGGTTTCGCCCCGTATATGGAAATTTTACCTGACGGAGAAATAATTGTACAATCGAATGGAGTTTATAAAGGCCAACAGGGAATGTGGGTGTTTATTGGGGATACAAAAGCTGATAATTTCTCTTATGCATCATCTCCGTACGATGGATATTGGGGTTTAATTGAATATTTAGGAAATAATGAAGTTATAAGTGCCGGAACTTTCAATTATAATAAAGATGGAAAAAATCACAGCGGTATTAAAGCAATCAAAGGAAGACTAAATTATGCGAAGAATATTAAAAAAGGTGAGTTAGAGATTCTCTCACTGTCCTCTGTTAAAAAAAACAGCAGGGATCTTTGGTTCATCGGGCAGGCATCTGCATCATCAGCCTACCTGGACTTTGGGTATTCAGATATCAGTTTTGATTTTACTGCATGTTTGTTCGATAAGAATCTAATTTCTTTTACCCCTAATAATTCTGATGCAGTCGAATTTCTTCTTAATAGAAAGGACTTAGCTACTGGAAAAAGTAAAACTTATCAGCTAGCCATTAATACTAAAGGAGTTTTCTCAGTTAATAAAGAACACGGAAATTCATGGTTACCTCAAGATATATCAGAACTTGAAGCGGTTAGTTTTATTATTGACGGTACAGTTAATGACGAATCTGATGAAGATGTTGGTTTTGCAGCTAAAGTGGAGGTTCCCTGGCAGTTAATTGGAGGCAATCCATCTGAAGATGAGGTTTTTCGCATACACATGCGTCACCGGTATAAAGATTTATTAAAAGAAGCACCGGTAGCACAGTTAGAGTCGATGGCAGGGGAAGATGGAGACTGTCCGGAAACCTGGCTGCGAATTATTTTCAATTGAAAATGTTACCAAATATATATTGTAATAATCTGATTTTCAGTTGTTAAGAATTATGAAGAAGAAATCATGAAAATTGACACAATTTTTCTATATAATGAATCATTTGTGTTATATGCTCCTCTGAATAATTCATAATTTTGATTACAACAATACATCTCCGGAGATGATAATGAGTAAGAACAGATATATTTTTCTGATAGCATGTTTAATATGTTTATGCTCTGAGATATTGCTTTCCCAGGAAGTGAATGTCAGGATCAGCTGGGACAGGAACTCGTATCAGGAACTTACTTCTTATCTGGTGCCTGAGATCAGCACAACCTTAAGAACAGCCTATTATCCCCGTATCAAAAGATTAGGTAATGGATCCTTGTTAATGGTTTTTATGAATGCTCAATATGGATATAATATATATACAAGGAAAAGTTATGATGATGCAAAGACATGGTCTGATGCTTCACTGGTACGAAAACAATATAATGAAGCTTCACCAACCTCAACGACAGATAAAGTAGTATTCGCCTGTCCTGATTTTATTGAATTTGAAGATGGAGAAATTTTGTTAGCCTATCAATGGAGATACAATTCTGCTTATTCCAGTGTCACATATACAAATATCAGCTGTGGGATCGAGGTAATGCGCAGCTATGATTATGGAGAAACATGGGAAACTCCTGTAAAAATGTACTTTGGAAGAAACTGGGAACCTTCATTCATAAAACTCCCTTCCGGAGAATTACAGATGCTTTTTACCGACAGCCATGAAGTTACTGAGGCCGGAAAATCGCGACCCTGTGTAAGTATGTTGCGTTCATTTGATAAAGGGATAAGCTGGCAAGGTAAGGAAGTATGTTCATATGAAGATGCAATAGTACTTTCAAGAATAGTTGATTCCAACGGAACATACGACGGAATGCCGGTTGGAAAATATCTGGCAAACAATAATGGTATAGCTTACGCCTGTGAAAGCTGGGGGATTGATCAGACTCCATGGATAGTTCATTCCTCGGTTGAGAATAACTGGATTTATAATGACTTTGATTATGCAACAGGTGGTCCTGGCCCTGACAGAAGATGGCTATTACACGAAAATTTTAAAGGGCATGCTCCCTATATGGAAGTTTTACCTACAGGAGATGTTGTTGTATTAAGTAATGGGCAATATAATGGTGTTTCAGGTATCTGGACTTTTTTAGGCCAGGAAAATGCCAAGAATTTCTCTTACGCGTCTTCTCCATTTTCAGGTTGGTGGGGAAGTATTGCATATATTGGTAGTAATGAGGTTATTAGTGTGGCAAATTATGATTACAATATTGGGAGCTTGTCATATGAAGGACTTAAAATAATGAAGGGAAAACTGAATTATCTTAAGTCTGTTAATAAGGTATCTCCTGTTTTACAATCTCTTTCATCATTTGACAGGAACATGAATGATGATTGGTTTATCGGGGAAAAATCAACCTCATACGCCTATGTGAATTTTGGTTATACCAATACAGGTTTTGATTATACTGTTCATCTTTTTGATTCAATTATTACTGCATTTACTCCTGCTAATGCTGATGCAGTTGTTTTACGGTTAAACCGAACAAATATTGTTACCAGTCAAAGTATTAGTTACCAGATGTGTGTAAACGCATTGGGTGATTTTTCCCTTGATGAAAAATCACAATATATCTGGAATGTAAAAGATGTATCTTCAGTGACTGATATTACAGTAAATCTTGAAGGAACAGTAAATGTTCTATCAGATGTGGATCTTGGCTATGCAGTAAAAGTCTGTGTCCCATGGGATCTGCTGGGTGGATATCCATCAGAAAATGATGTTTTCAGAGCGCACCTCCGGCTCAGATATAAAGATGTTGTAACTGAATCCCCAATGGCTTCTGTTGCTTCTCTTGCTGGTGAAAATCCTGACGACAATTCAACCTGGTTAAAAATCATCTTTAATGATATCGGCACCAATGTAAAAGATATTATCTCAAGCGGAGATTCCAATATATATATTTTCAGAGATATTGTTTATGTAAACGAACCTGATAAAGTTGAATATTTGAATATCTATAACATGCTTGGAATGAAAATACTTGATGTTTTTCCGGTTGTTGCTCAGAATCAATTAATTATTCCAGACGGTTTTTATATTTTAAAGTATAAATATTTAAAAGACAATTTTTACAGAAGTAAAAAGTTTTTTTTAAAATAAATTAATGTTTATTCCAATGAAAATCAAACTATAAAATTGATATTCAGGGAATAAACTAGTACTAACTTTAAATTCAATTAATATGAAAAAACTTCTATTCTTTATTTTTTCAGGACTTTTTGGATTTTATTTTCTTTCGGCACAAACTCTTCTTACAGAGATACCGGAATATAAAATCCAGTTTGGAGACATGCAGGACGTAGATATTAATGCTGATGGTTCTTTTGATATTTTTATCGGCGGCAATGATTTCGCTAAGAGTTTAATTAATAAGCGTATCGGTTTAAATGGAACAGATTATTGGTATCAAACTATTATGCTAATGTGGAGTAAAAGCCAGTCAGAGTTTTATGAAGCGGGAACTAATTTTAAAAGCAATTCACGTCCGTATCCTGCTTTTGCTGATTTTAACGGCGACAATGTGCTGGATATGGTATATGCAAGCCATGGTGTTATTGAGGCATTTCCTGATGACTGGGGTATTTTTATCGGAGATGGTAATGGTAATTTTGATAGAGAAACAATGACGTTTGATGATGCTGAATATGAGTTTTTCCCGCGTGCATGCGCAGTTGCGGATGTCAATAATGACGGTAAACCGGATATTATTGCGATCGGTTATAACGGAAGTTTTGGGACAACATCATTTGTAAATTTTAGCGCCATTCTTATTAATGATGGTGAGTATATCGGCGATCTGAGTTTTAAGGTTACCAGTCAGTCCCTTTTTGCTGACCATGCCTTTAGTTATCCTCAGATACAAGTGTTAGACATGAACAATGATGGTTATCCTGATTTTATTCTTTCCACAAGAGATGATTCTGATAATGCAGATAGCGATAAAACTTTAACGGATATATACCTGAATAAGGGTGCTGAGGCACCCGGTGTATTTGAACGCATTTACATGTGCCAGGAAATGGGGGCTGTCCCTCAATACCTTGGTCCTGTTGTTGTGCAGGATTTTAATGGGGACGGTTTTCTTGATGTTTTTGTTGCAGGAAAGAATGGAAGTACTTCTGTTGCCCCCATGAATTTATACCTGAATAATGGAGACGGAACTTATACCAAGAGTGTGCAGGAGAACTTTAGGGCAGACATGAGGAATGAGAATTCAACAGCAAGTCAGTCAAAAGCATTTGACTGGGATGGGGACGGAATTCCTGATATTATTATGTCAGGATATGTGAGTGTAGATCCTTCAACCCAGACCGGTTTCTGGTGGAAAAACGACGGTGAAGCTAATTTTGGGGCGGAATCACGTACACCGGGAGCTTCAAATTCCTGCATGGCATTTCCGGATTGGGATGGTGATGGTGTCAGAGATATGATGATTATAGGTAAGACTACATCAACCACATATATTACCCAGGGCGGCACAAATTATTTTGAAGCAATGGTTACAAAAGGTGAAGGGCCTGCTAATGCCAGACCTTCTGCTCCAACTAATATTAGTGCTGTTACGGACGGTAATAGTGTTACCTTAAGCTGGGATGCTGCAGAGGATGATAAAACTCCGTCAAATTCCCTTTCATACGAGTATTTTATTATGAATTCTGACGGAGAAGTATATAATAACTGCAGGTCAATTATTGGAGGAGATAATGATGGGTCCCGTATGGTGCTGGCGCTGGGTAATGCTTTTCTGAACAGTTCAGTAACCCTGAATAATCTCCCTCCTGATGAGTATACATGGGGTGTACAGGCAATTGATGCATGTTATGAAGGTTCTGTTTTTGCCTCCGGAAGTTTCACCATTAGCGAATCAACCAGTATTGATCAGAATAAGAAATTATCAGTGAAGATGTTTGTTTATAATCGGATGCTTACAGTTAATGGTGATATCGAAAATGCAAGATTGAAAATTGTTGATATTACAGGAAGAGTATGGGAGGATAAACCATTTAATCATACATATTCACAGGTATTGCCTAAAGGTATTTATATAGTAGTTGTTGAGCATAATCAAAAAGTTAATGTTCAAAAAGCTGTAATTCTGTAAAATTTGCTTTTAATAGAATTTAGTACTGTTATTTCTTGTAAATATTAAAAGTAAATCTTATTTTTTCGATTCTGAAAATAACGGAATCATGAAAAAAGAAGGCGTTATAAAAACACAACTGATTTGTATTCTCATACTGATCAGTTGTGTTTTTATTTTACATGATCCAGTTTATTCAAATGATCAGCCATTATGCTTTTACCGGATATCAACTGAAAACGGCTTATCTCATAACAGGGTGCATGCTGTTATTCAGGACTCAAAGGGATTTCTTTGGATCGGAACTTCTGACGGTTTAAACAGGTATGACGGGATCAATTTCACAACCTTCTACAAAAATGATCTTGACATAAACAGTGCATTCATCGTCTCTCTTTGTGAAGACAACCTCGGTAATATTTGGGTGGGAACAGATTACGGTGTAACTGTATATTATGCAAATATTGATCAGTTCAAGCGGTTTAGTCTGCTAAGTAATTCAGGCCTTGACATTCATAATAAAGTGCCATACATTCAAAAGGATGAAGATGGTGTTATCTGGCTGGCAGTAAATAACCAGGGCTTATTCTCATATGATCCTGAAAAAAAGTTGTTTTTAAATTACTTTGTTGAAAACGGAGTTCAGACTTTGCAGTCAAACATTACTTCGTTTTATTTTGATGATAAAAAAATCTGCTGGCTTGGATTATATTTCGATAACTTGTACTATACTGACCAACAGTTAACAAAAATTACTCCTTATTCTTTGCCAGACGGGAATCAACCCTTTTTGCGTGACAATGTTGTAAAAATGCTGAAGAGCCAGTATAATAATGTGTTTATTGCCAGTGTGAACAATGGGGTAAGTGAAATTAATCTTTCCCTGAATACTCTTAAAACGATCATTTCAAATTCAGGAAAAAGATTTATAACAAACAATATACTTCTCGACTCAAACCGTGATTTATGGGTTGGTACGACTGATGGACTATTCAAATATGATTTAATTACGAAAAATATTGCACATTACACCGCATCACGCGAGGATCTCTTTTCACTTTCTGACAGCGAAATTCTTTCGATTACTATTGATGATTTAAAAGGAATCTGGCTTGGCACATATAGCAGTGGGTTATATCACGCTAATTATGCTTATATGGATTTTGAAAAATTTTATAAAACTTCATCCTTTTCACTTATAGGGAATTTCGTAAGAGGTTTTGTTGAAGATAGTCATGGAGTAATCTGGATTGGAACTGAAAAAGCAGGCCTTTTTAATTATAATCCTGCAAACAATATCCTTCAGAAATACAGGAACAATGCTCTCCCTGATAATATTTTTGGCATTTGTTATTTAAATGATGAAATCTGGATGGGGTCATATTCAGGTATATACAAACTCAATATAAATAATGGCAGAGTCAGGACTTATGATAGAAATAATGCTGAATCTAAACTCAGGGACAATAAAATTTATAAAATTTATAATAATTCTCTGAATCAGATTTTTATTGGCACTACACTAGGCTTGCTAAGATATGATGAGATACATGATAAACTTATTCCCATTGAAGATTTTAATGGAATTTTTGTAAACGATATTCTGGAAGATTCCAGGGGCAATATGTGGTATGCAACATATGCCGATGGTTTATTTAAATACGATATTAAAAACGATACATTAATTAATTTCAGAAATGATCCTTCAGATACTTCATCATTGCCCTGTAATAAAATTCTATCCGTTTTTGAAGACAGCAAAAACCGGATATGGGTGACAACCCATGGAGCAGGATTTTGTCTCATGAACCCAGATAATACGTTCACTGCTTACGATATCTCCAGGGACATATCAAACAATATTATTTATAAAATAATTGAAGATAATAATGAAAATCTATGGATAACATCAAATAACGGGTTGATTAAATTCATTCCTGACATAGGGGAGACTAAAATATATACTCAGATTGATGGTCTTTTAAATAATGAGTTTAATTATAATTCAGGGATTAAAACTGTTAATGGAGATATACTGTTAGGCTCGAGGGATGGCTTCATTAAGTTCAACCCTGAGAAATTCACCATAAACAAAAAGATCCCAAATATCGTTATCACTGATTTTTTAATTAATAATTCAGTAATAAAGCCTAACCAGCCAGGCTCACCTTTAAAGCTAAGTATTTCTGAAACAAGACAAATAAAGCTTTCAGCAAATCAAAACTCTTTTAAATTTAAATTTTCAATTTTAAATTTTCAGTCCCCTTCCAATAATATGCTTTTTTATAAATTAGATGGTTACAATGATGATTGGCAAAAAGTTACTCCTGATCATACATTATCATTTAATAATTTACCTGCAGGCAAATATAATTTGTTTATAAAAGGAGTTAGCAGTGTTGGTATCTGGAATGAAACACATCCTTCAATAGAGATTGTTATTTTACCCAAATATTATCTTTCCAGGCTGGCTATTTTTCTTTATGTTGTTTTCGGACTTATTATCCTGCTAATTTCCATCCATTTATGGAGGAAACGTACTATTGCCCAACAATTAAAAAAGCAGAAGTTATTCGAAAGAAACAGGGAGATTGAGCTCTATAATGAAAAAATTGATTTTTTTTCAAGCATTGCCCATGAAATTAAAACGCCACTTACCCTGATTCGTACTCCCCTGGAACATATTATGAATACAAGGAAGTTTGATGATGATACCAGAAGTGATCTGCATCTCATTAATCACAATACCCAACATCTGTCCCAACTAATTAATGAGTTACTGGATTTCTCAAAAATTGAGAAAAAAGGATTTAAACTGGCTTGTAATGAAATTGATGTAGTGGAAAAATTAAAATTTCAAATATATAATTATAATATAACTACAAAAGATAAAAACATTAATCTAACCTTTAAGTCATCTGCTGACCATATTTATATTTTTGCCGATGAACAGGGATTTATTAAAATTCTTAATAACATTCTGTCAAATGCTTTAAAATACGCTGAAACATATATTGATGTCAGAAGTGAAGTAAAAGGTGAATATGTGGAAATTTCAGTTAAAAATGACGGTCAGATTATTCCTTTAGAAAAAAGAGAGTTGATTTTTACTCCGTTTACGCAGTATCATGATCCGGGGAATGTATATATGAAGGGTTTCGGTATAGGTCTTTCTCTTGCCAGAACATTGGCAGAGTTGCATTCAGGAACTTTAAAAATGGATGATGATGTAACATCCAATAATTTTATACTTACATTACCGCTTCTTAAGGTATTTCATGAAGAAGCATCTTCCTTAATTAAAGAACAACATAACGAAAAGTTAAATATTGATGATAACGGAAAACCGGTAATTCTTCTTGTAGAGGATAAACTCGAACTATTGGACTATACAAAAAGAAAGCTTGAACGTCATTATTTGGTTTTAACCAGCACCAACGGTAAACTGGCACTTAATATTATTAACAGGAAAAATATTGACATTATTGTAAGTGATATTTCCATGCCTGAGATGGATGGTCTGGAGATGTGTAAACAATTAAAATTAAATTTTGAGACCTGCCATATCCCGGTTATCATACTTTCGGCTTATTCATCTATGCAATCGAAAATTGCGAGTATGGAAAACGGTGCAGACATTTATATTGAGAAACCATTTTCAATAGAATATCTTATTTCCTGTATTGATGGGTTACTGGTAAAAAGGGAAAAATTAAGACAAGTATATAATTCTGAAATAAAGCCAAGAACTGAAAACAGCAATTTATCGAAACGTGATGAACAGTTTCTTTTATCCCTGGATGAGATTATCATAGCAAATATGGGCGATACGGATTTTTCCATTGAGGAACTTGCAGAACAACTTTTCCTGAGTAAGTCAACACTTAACAGGAAGATGAAGGGCTTATTACAAACTACTCCAAATGATTATATCCGAAGGAAACGCCTGATAATGGCAGCCAGATTATTAAAAGAAGGATCTGACAGAGTTAATGAAGTATGCTATATTGTTGGTTTTAACTCTCCTTCTTATTTTATTAAATGTTTTAAAAATTATTACGGTAAACTTCCATCTGAATATATCGATAACAGATCCGCCTGATTAATGTTAGTTGCATGATGAGCATGCATGACGGAAAACTTTGAACTTCCACCTCCGGAATGATTACTGGTCATTAAGAAAAATTTAATATTTTCAATTTTAAATTCATAACTAATGTGCTGATTATAAATGATATATTAATCATTCTAATTTCTTGTATAATTAAACATATTAGTGGTAAAATATTGAAGCTATATTGCTATAAATTGACAATTTTATTCTATTGTTAAAAGTAATTAGATCATAAATTTGTTAATTGAAGTTATTTTTAAAATATTGATTTATAACATTATATAAATTTAACTCATGTGATCTGTGAAGGTATACAGTCATTTATAAAAAACAAGGATCATTAATTAATTTATCAATAAACTAATTAAACTTCGACCATGAGAACGCATTCAAAGATTAGAATTACAATTTTTGTGTTTTGTCTTATAATTACTCAGGTAACATTTGCACAAAGCATTGTCAGCGGAAAAGTGGTAGACGAAAAAGATATACCTTTAATTGGAGCTACAGTACTTATTGAAGGTACAAACACCGGAACTATAACTGACATGGAAGGTAATTTCACAATAACTGCATCATCTGAGGATGCCCTGGTTATTAGTTTTATTGGATATGATGCCCGGTCTGTTAAAGTAGCAGATAGTATTTATTTTCATATCCAGCTTTTACCGAAGGTAACGGAACTGGAAGATATTGTTGTTGTTGGTTATGGAACACAAAAGAAAGTGAATTTAACTGGTTCAGTGGCAACGGTTGATTATTCGAAGGAAACCTTATCACGTCCAATTACTACCACTGCCTCTGCACTTTCAGGATTAAGTTCAGGTGTTCAGGTTATGCAAGGTTCAGGCCGGCCGGGAAGTGAAAATGTAACAATAAATATACGTGGTGTTGGAACATTAAATACATCTTTTCCGCTTATTATTGTTGATGGCTTTGAAAGCTCCATTTCAGCAGTAAATCCTGACGATATTCAGACCATTTCCATTCTGAAAGATGCTGCATCCTGTGCTATTTATGGAAATCGGGGGGCAAATGGAGTAATACTGATTACAACAAAATCCGGAAAGGGAGATAAGATAACAGTTACATATAACGGGTTGTTCTCATTTAATCAACCTTCAAACCTATATAAAAAAGTTTCTGATTATGCTGAATATATGGAGTTTATGAATGAGTCTGCTATAAATGTAAATTCTGTACCTACATTCTCTCAGGCAGCCATAGATTTGTGGAGAGAAAAGACGGATGATCCCAATGGTATCGCAGAATCAGGGTATCCAAATTATGTAGCTTATCCAAATATAGACTGGATGGATGCTTTGTTTACGGACACCTGGTATAAAAAGCATACACTTACAGTTATGGAATCTTCAGAGAAGAGCAATACCTTGTTTTCAGCTACTTATATGGATAATCCTGGAGTTATGCAGGGAACAGAATCAGGAAAATATCAGATGCGTGCCAATATATTAAACAATGTGACCAAATGGTTGCAGGTTGGTGGAAGGGTTTGGGGATATGAAAACAATGTTGGCCGTAATCAGCTTGATAATGTCTTTTCTTATATTTCACGTTCCTCTCCCGGCATTTATCCATATTATGATGGCAAGTTTGGTCACCTTGAAAATCCGGAAGAAAATACAACTGCAAGAAATAATCTCTTCTTTTTAAATAGAACAGGAGGTTATTATAAGTATACACTACTCAACGCCACGACTTTTGCAGTTGTTTCTTTACCACAGAATATAAAATATAATGTTTCTTTTAACTATAATCGTTACTGGTCACAACAAAAATACTATGTCAATACATTGAGTGCTTATTCTTTCAGACGTGGTGAAGTTGCATACAGCGGATATGCTCTGGAGAATCTTAACCTTTCACTTTATTATTCAGGAAATTACAGCTGGGTATATCAGAATAACCTGTCCTGGGAGGGAAGGATTAAGGAAAAACATGAAGTAAGTGCTATGATGGGTTATGAAGCATCCTATTATAACTCATATTGGACAAATGCCAGTAAAACAGGACTGATAGATGATGCTATCACTGAACTTTCCACTGCCACTGAGATGACAGACATAACAGGTTCTCAGCAGGATGATGCTTCACAATCGGTATTTGGCCGTGCCACCTATGCTTATGATAGTCGTTATTTGATGGAGGCTAATCTACGATATGACGGTTCATCCAAATTCGACAAGACAAGCAGGTGGGGCATGTTTCCTTCTTTTTCTGCAGGTTGGCGGATTACTCAGGAAGCTTTTATGGAAAATTCAGGTATTGATAATCTGAAGATCAGAGCTTCCTGGGGGAAATTAGGAAATAACAGCATCAGTAATTATGCATACCAGGCTACTTATAATACGGATTATAAATACCCGTTTGGGGGATCTCTTTCTAATGGTATAGCAATGACTGATTTGAATAATAGCTATTTAAAATGGGAAACAACTACCACCTCAAATATAGGAATTGATCTGGGTGTTTTAAGAAATCGTCTGAGTGCCGAAATGGAAGGGTACTACAGACTGACTGATGGAATTCTTTACCGAGTCCCTATATATGCTACCTTAGGCAATAAAACAGCACCTTATCAGAATCTGTGTGAAGTTACAAATAAAGGATTGGAATTTACCCTGAGGTGGCGGGATCAAATAAATAAACTAAATTATCAGGTATCTGTAAATGGTTCGAGAAATTATAATATAGTTTCAAAATATAACGGTAAGCTGGTGGAAGGCTGGGTGGAAAATCCTGATGGTTCAAGAACATATCAGACAAATATTGGTGACGTAACAACCAAAGTTGGAGACTTTAGGAGAGTACTGGAAGGAAAAATCATTAACGAGTGGCACCTTTTAAATCTTTATTCCGGCGATCAGACTTATTTTCTTAATGACGGGTCTGTTAATGTCAATGGAGGGCCAAAGGATGGTATGATACGAACAGAAGAAGATATGGCGTGGGTAAGGGCAATGGTCGATGCGGGTTATGTCTTTTATCCCAGCCAGAGTATACGAAAAACTGGTATATGGTATGGCGATTATATATATGCCGACAGGAACGGAGATGGTATCTATGGTAATGATTTTGATAAGGAATTTCAAAACAGCTCATTGACGCCAAAATTTTATTACGGATTTCAAGCAAGTGCTTCATGGAATAACTTTGATTTCTCAATGATCTGGTCCGGTGCTGCAGGATTTGCAATATGGTGGAGGTACCTGGGCCTAAACTCATATGCAACTCAGGATGGGTTCTCTCTCCCTGCCCATATTGCTTATGATCATTATTTTTACGACCCTGATAATCCTGATGATCCCAGAACCAATCTTACATCAAAACATGCCCGACTGACAAAAAACTACCAGAATTCGCAGAATGAAGCGAACTCCACTCTCTGGTTGTACAAGGGAGATTATCTGAAGCTTAAGAATCTGACCCTGGGTTATACCTTGCCGGAGTCAATGATCAAAAAACTTTATATCAGTGATGTGAGAATTTTTTTTAGTGGTGAAAATTTGATCACTATTACAAAATTTCCGGGTATGGACCCTGAAATGCAAACAGCAACTGGATATGTTACAATGAAGCAATTTGCATTTGGTATTAATGTTAATTTTTAACATATAAAATTTACAGTCATGTCTAAACTTTATAAAACAATTCTTTTACCGGCATTAATGATGTTATTGATCACCTGTTCACCTGATATGTTGGAACTGGCCCCATATGACAAGATCAGTTCCGGAAATGTGTGGACAAAAACCTCATTGGCTGAACTGGCTGTTACCGGAGTTTATAATAATTTATTGTATGATTATAATGCTGCATCACAGGCAAGGTTAAACTGGGATGTGTTTTCTTCCATAATGGATCCTTCATCATCTATATTAAGTAACTACTCATTAATTCTTGGTACAGTTACTGCCAATCACTCATCTTTTGAAACATATTGGAAGATTTTTTATGAGGGTATTTCCCGTGCAAATGATGTTATTGCAAATATTAATAAGGTTCCGGAC
>CAYVTV010000021.1:0-26065 GCA_964454295.1 uncultured Bacteroidaceae bacterium | reverse complement strand
ATTTATACTTCCCCCCTCTTCCGCCAGGCAGAGCACAAAAATCAGTCGACTCAACTTTTGTGCAAAGACGCGGCTTATCAAGAAATGTGTTTTCTATTCCCGTTCGTAGAAATTCGGCAGCAACTATATTTATATCAAATTCAATATTATGCCCTATCAATACTAAAGCCTTCTCCACATCCTTAGCAAATTCAGTCATAACATCCTTTAAATCAAACCCCTCAGCTTCTGCCATTGCTGTGGATATACCATGAACCTTCTCGGCAGAATATGGTATGATAAATCCTTCCGGCTTAATAATATAACTTTTTGCTTCGACCAACATCCCTTTCAAATCATGAAACTGCCAGGCAAGCTGTACAATTCTCGGCCAGTTATCCAGATCCTGAAGCGGAGCATTATCCCTTACAGGCAACCCTGTTGTCTCAGTATCAAATATTAAAAACATTATTTGTTCTTTTCAATAATTCGTCTTAGTAGAAATAAAAAATCTCCAGTTTCAAATTTACGACAATTGTCCTTGAGAAAACCGCTTTGTTAATAACGTATGAAAACTTTCATTACCAAAAAATATCTTATCACAATTTTGAATAATTCCATTATTATTATACCTTTGCACCTCTTAAAAAATGAGTATTTATTTAAATTATTATTGAGTATGCCTGTTAAAATCAGACTTGCGAGACACGGACGAAAAAAAGGACCGTTTTATCACATTGTTGCAGCTGATAGCAGGGCGCCACGGGATGGCAGATACATTGAAAGACTCGGTATTTATAATCCGAAGACCAATCCTGCAACCATTGAACTCGATTTCGACAAATCGCTGGAATGGATTATTAAAGGCGCTCAACCTACAGATACCTGCAGAGCTATCTTATCTTATAAAGGGGTTTTATATAAAAAACACCTTCTCGATGGCGTAAAGAAAAATGCATTTTCTATTGAAGAAGCTGAAAAAAGATTCAATGAGTGGCTTATAGTAAAAGAATCAAAAATCCAGGACAAAATTGAAGCTGTTAAGAACTCCAGACAAAAAGAAGCAGATAATATGCTGGAAGCTGAATCGAAAAAACGTGAAGCCAGAGAAAAAGCTTTAGCCAGGAAACGTTTAGCACTGGCTGAGAAAGAAACAGCGGAAGCCCCTGAAGAAGGAACTACTGAACAGGAAGTCCCGGTTTCAGAAACTGCGGTTGAAGAAACAGCTGTGGCTCCTGAAGAAGAAGCTGCGGTTTCAGAAACTGCAGTTGAAGAAACAGCGGAAGCTCCTGAAGAAGCTGCAGTCTCAGAAACTGTTGTTGAAGAAGCAACGGAAGCTCCTGAAGAAACTGCAGATCCTGAAACAATTGTCGAAGAAACAGCTGTTACTCCTGAAGAAGCACCGGTAGAAGAATCTTCCGTTACACCTGATGAAGGTGAACCCGAAACTGAAGAACCATCAGTGTTAAAAAAGGATACTGAAGAATAATATTTTTGTCTGAAAGAACTGGGGAACCAGAATTATGCCAATTCCACCAGGTCTTTCCTGTTTTATTTTTCTTCCCTGTTTTGTATGATCCATAATAACTGCTCCCTTACGGGTATTATTCTCAAGCCTCATGGCAGAGAGGGAAATCTGATCATCAGGTTATTTACTGTTGATGCCGATAATATCGAACCGGGTAGTTTTTTATTTATTGATACAGATGGTACATTAATTCCTTATTGCCTTAGTGAAATTACTCCAAAGAAGGATAGTGCTGTAATTAAACTCGAATTTATTAACTCCCTGGATGAAGCACAAAAATTTACCGGCAGGGATTTTTACCTTCATAATGATCTTTTAAAAAGAATATCAACATTTCAACCAGATATCAGGGAAGACTATACCGGATTTTCATTTTTTGACCAGACATCAGGAATTACAGGAATAGTGGAAAAATTTACCGAAGATGAATTTAATCCATTATTTTTAATAAAAACCGGGGGAAATCGATTCCTGGTCCCTGCACAACCGGGACTAATTATTTCAATCGATAATAACCGTAAAGAAATTATTGCAGATCTGCCTGAAGGACTCACAGAACTTTAATTAGCAGTCATGGGATATTTTAAAGCAATCTCCTTTTCATAACTGATAATGCTGTTTTTCCATTCTTCAGGCACAGGTATGGTGTGATTTAAATTAACATCATAAGCAACAAGGACAGACCAGCTGGATGATTTTACCTCACCGGTTATTTTACTTAAAATTTTTTGCTTCATTGTAATGCTTTTATTTCCTATCATTTCAATGCGTGATTCAACCTCAATTTTATCATCTATAGGAATAGGGCTGAAATAATCAACTTTAACAGATGCAATAATAAGTGAGTTCATCTTCAAATTCAGTTCTTTACCAAGAACCTGGTCAAAATATTGCATTCTGGCATAATCAAAATAATATTGATGAACAGCATTGTTTACATGCCCAAGTATATCCACATCATTAAACCTGATCTGAACAGGAATGATGTGTCTGAAAAGCACTGTCTCTTTGCTCATTTTTTAAGATTTTAGTTAATACTAATTCATGAAAAGGCTAAATTGGAAAATTATTTCCATATAAACAACTGTTCATTTTCTCAATATTCTGAATACATTTCCTCCCTCAAGTTTGATAATGGGAGAAGGTTTGCGTTTTACATAATCATCCTGCCTCCAATGAACAATATAATCTGCATTTTCCTTTATCTCATCACTCACCTCACTGAAGAGTGACGGAGATAACTGTCCGCTGATGTTCGCTGAACTTGAAACCAGTGGAAAACCTGTTCTTTTTATAACTTCCTTACAGAAGAGATCAGAAGTAATACGTATGCCTATGCTTCCGTCTTCTGCAGGCAATGAGGTCGCTAGTCTCTGTGCCCCCGGGTAAATTATTGTAAGGGGAGAGTCTGTTACAGCAATTAACTGGTATGCAATATCAGGAACCACCTTTACATAAAATGGTATTTTATCTGCAGTATCCAGTAAGATTAACATGCTCTTGCTATCATCCCTCTTTTTAATCTGGTAAATTCTTTTTACTGCCATTTCGTTGGTTGCATCACATCCTATACCCCAAACCGTATCAGTAGGATATAATATAATACCTCCGGATTTCAGAACTTCTGCAGCTTTTACAACATCTTCATGCATCTTCATATAAGTGATTTATAAAGGTCTATCAATTGCTTCGTGGTTCTCTCAGGTCTGAATATCGTGGCATGCTTTTTCCCTTCCTCAATCATTTCACCCCTTAACTCTTTATCATTCAGAACCCTGAGCATGGAATCCCCCAGTTCTTCAATATTATACGGATCAATATAAATCGCTGCTTTACCACCAGTTTCTTCAAGACAACTTCCCCGGGAAGTGATAACAGGAGTACCTGCATTTAATGCTTCCAGAACAGGAATGCCAAATCCTTCAAAAAATGACGGATAGACGAATAAGGATGAATTTGCATAAATAGCAGGCAGATCCTCTTCCGGTAAATTTTTTAAAAAATATATATTTAACATGCCTGCTTCTGATATATATTTCACTATTTCCTTCATATACCTGGTTTCCTTTCCGACCACAACCAGTGGCATCTCTATACGAAAAGCCGAAATAGCTTTTAAGATATTCAGCAGGTTTTTTCTTTCCTCAATAGTTCCCACAAAAAGTATATATTCCGGGGGAAGAAAATATTTCCTCTCTATTTCATCAAGCTCCTCCTGCAAAATAGTCCTGTGAAACACGGGAGAACAATCCTGGTAAATAACTTCAATACGGGAGTAATCTATATTAAGAAAATGATGAATATCTCTTTTTGTCTGTTCACTGATAGCAATTATCCTGTCAGCTACTTTTGCACTGTACCTGAATTTTCTTTTATATATTTCCCTGTCGGCACGCTTATATATTCTCGGGTACCTCAGAAATATCAGGTCATGTATTGTAACTACCTTTTTTGCAGGTACATCATTTATACCAAAAGGAAGTTCATTACTCAGTCCATGAAAAATATCAATCCTTTCCCTTGACAGTATCCCGGGCAAACCAAAGGAACGCCATAAAGAAGGGAAGCTCTGGTAAAAGAAGGTTTCCGGCTGTACCACAATACAATTTGGAGGCGGAAAATTATCCAGCTTTGATATTTTACCGGGATTATACAGAATATAATTATTACCAGGATAAAATGTGGTGAGCTGTCTTATCACTGTTCTACTGTAATTTCCCAAACCGGTAAAGTTGAAAAACGCCCGTTTAGCATCGAATCCTATCCTCATAATCAGTATTTTAACCAAATATATTAAAATCCCTCAACGCATCATTTAATGATACCTTAAGATCAGTAAATCGCTATGTCTGAACCGATCTGCCCGACCGGATCAAAATATATTTTATTCCCCTCAATATCAAATATATCATAATCAGGGAAAAAATGATGGTTGCACCGCTGGGAATATTAAGAAAATACGAAATCATTAAACCCGAAAATGATCCCATAAATCCTATAAGGACAGAATAATAAATTATTTTATCAAACTTATGGGTAAACAGGTTCGCTGAATTCTGAGGTATGGTTAACAGGGAAATGATAAGTATTATCCCGGCGATTTTTATATTCAGGACAACGGTTAATGCTATAATCCCTATCATAACATAGTTTACCAGTGCAACCGGGGCCCTCCTTGTTATCGAGAACTGTTCGTCAAATGAAACAAACAAAATCAATCTGTAAAACAGAATAAAAATCCCTATAATTATAATTGTCAGGAAAATTAATGCAGTCAGATCGGCTGAGTCAATCGTTAAAATACTTCCAAACAGATAGGTCATAAGATTGGGAGAATATCCGGGTGTAAGAAAAATAAAAATTATTCCCACAGCCATACCAAATGACCATAGCATAGCTATGACCGAATCATTTCTCATATCAGCTTTCTTGGTGAAATATTCTACACTAAAAGCAGATAAAACAGCAAAAACGAGAGCCCCCAATACCGGATTAATCCCTAAAAAATAGGCAATCCCTACTCCGCCGAAGGAAGCATGAGTTATTCCTCCGCTAACAAAAACCATCCTCCTGGAAACTATATATGTCCCTGTAATTCCACAGCTTATTGAAGCTAATAAAGAAGCAAGCACAGCATTCAGGAAAAAAGTGTATCCAAATATATCTATCAACGCAGTCATTTTACTTATGTTTATGTTCATGGAGAACACGGTGAGGAATTTTACCGTGAGTAATAATATCAACAGGACAGTTGTATATATTGAGCTGTTCTGCGGTTATTACATTTGAATCGTGATAAGTTAAATGAGTATTAACGCAGGCAATAGTTTTAACATATGCGGATATTATTCCCAGGTCATGGGAAACAAGTAAAATAGCCATCTCATTATTTAATTCCAGGAGTAATTCATATAGTTCATTTTCAAAACGATT
This sequence comes from uncultured Bacteroidaceae bacterium, assembly GCA_964454295.1. Taxonomy (GTDB): domain Bacteria; phylum Bacteroidota; class Bacteroidia; order Bacteroidales; genus CAYVTV01. The sequence continues at coordinate 20,625 of CAYVTV010000021.1, read as the reverse complement.
GTCCACATAGGTTCCCGGCTCATCAAGAACAAGTAAAATTGGGGATGAAATAATAGCCCTGGCAAGAAACACACGCTGTAATTCACCTCCGGATAGTTCACCTATTGAAGCATTTCGTTTCTCTGTCATCCCCAGTTTGTCAATTAATGCATCGGCCTTCCATTTATCATTGCCCGAATACCTGTAAAAAATCTTATTTGCAGGTATTAACCCGGATAAAACAACATCTCTGACTGAGACAGGAAATTTTTTATCTGTTTCATTAAACTGGGGCAAATATCCTATGTTCGCATTTCTTCCGGACGACCTGCCCTTGAAATGATATACCAGGCTTCCTTTAAATGGCTTAATTAATCCCAGTATTAATTTTAACAGGGTGGTTTTACCTCCTCCGTTCGGCCCAATAATTCCAATAAAATCCTTGTCGCAAATAGTTAAATTAATGTTACGCAAAACACAAATATCCCCGTATCCTGTATCTACATCCCTTATTTCAATAAGTTTTTCCATAAGCTAATCTCCTAATAACCTGTGTAATGTATAGCCAACCGAGAGTATCTCCTCATACCAGTTCTCTGCCAGAGGATCAACCTGAATGATTTCACCATTTATTTCTCCGGCAATTGATTTTGCATTATCAATGTTAAATTCCTTTTGTATCAGTATAGCTTTGATATTTTTTTTTCTGGCTTTATCTATGACCATTTTAATATACGCAGGTGGAGGTGATTTACCTTCATATTCAATTGATATCTGTTCAAGATTATAATCTCTGGCCAGATACCCAAATGCAGGGTGAAAAATCAGGAAAGACCTGTTCTCTGTTTCAGCAAACAGTGCAGTAAGGATACTGTCAGCACTAAATATCTCTGCTTTCAGCATATTGTACCCCTCAAGATACTTATCATAATGATCTGGGTCAGCTTCAGACAGAGTTTTAAAAATATTTGAGGCCATTATACTGACAGTTTTAGGGGAAACCCAGATATGCGGGTCTGTCCCGTGATGAACATGATCATCATGTCGGTGCTCTGTATCAATAAGGTCAATTCCCCGGGAGAGATCACTGATAATGAGTTCTCTGTTCAGTTTTTGTATTCTTTCCCTCCATGAATTCTCAAAGCTGAGGTGCCCTGTAATAAAGTAAAAGCGTGAATCTGCAAGCATCCTCATCTGACGTGGAGACAATTCATAGGTTTCAGGAGATGCCCCCGGGGGAACCAGAATATTTACTGTAAATCTGTTTCCTGCAATCTTTTCCACAAAATATTTCTGAGGCGGAATACTTACTGAAATGATATTCTCCTGCTTTTTTCCCGGATTACAGGAAACCATCAAATATATAAGAATTAACCCGTTTATTTTCAATATATTATTCATCTTAAAAATTTTTTGATATAATGTCTCCCCTTTGTGTTACTTTGTGCAATCCTTGGTGCCCTTTGTGGTAAATATTTTATCATCTTAAGACCACGAAGTACACATGAAAGTAGTACTAAGGAGATAATTTCCTGATAACTTTCATTTTAAAATTTCTCCTGACCCACTTAAAAAACTGTACCCGTCTGGTTTTAAAATCCATATTCCCAGGTAGCGGTACAGGATCATATCCGTGTCCGCCGAAGGGATGACAGCGCAGAATTCGTCTTACTGATAAATACAGTCCCATGAAAACTCCCCTTGTTCTTAATGCCTGAATTGCATATTCGGAGCATGTAGGTTCAAACCTGCATGAACCGGGCAGAAACGGTGAAATGAGATATTGATATAACCTTACCGGAACAATCAATAAATAAACAAAAAAACCGCGTAGCTTTCTATAAACGGATGTTAAAAACTGAGTTACCATTCAATAGTTATAATCATCTGCAAATATAGTTATAATACCTGCCTAATTTAGAATTTTTCTAAATCGTTTTTTAAAAACTTATCTCCATATTTGCAGGTTCAAAATAAAAAAGTTAGTATGAAAGATTCAGTTGCGATTTTATGTGCTGGCGGGCCCGCGCCGGGAATTAATACAGTTATAAGTTCTGTAACAAAAATTTTCCTCCAGAACGGTTACCAGGTTTTAGGATTAAACGGAGGGTACAAGTCTCTTTTTTCTGATGAACCCTCATTTGATTACCTGGATTTTGAGTATGCCGATCAGATATATAGCAGAGGAGGCTCATCTCTAAAGATGAGCAGATATAAACCCAAAGATGAAGAATTTAAGGTTGATTTTTTTAGAAAAAACAATGTAAAGCTTCTGGTTACAGTCGGTGGAGATGATACTGCCTCAACAGCTAACAGATTAACCAAGTTCCTGGTGGAAAGACAAGTACCTGTTACAAGTATCCATGTTCCAAAAACTATCGATAACGACCTGCCTCTCCCTGAGGGTACACCAACATTTGGGTATCACTCTGCAAAAGAAGAAGGCGTAAGAATTGCGCGAACCTTATATGAAGATGCAAGGACTTCGGGAACATGGTTTGTATTATCTGCGATGGGCAGAGAAGCCGGACACCTTGCTTTTGGTATTGGAACAGCATGTCATTTTCCCATGATCATTATCCCTGAAATTTTTAATAAGACAAAGGTTACTTTCGAAAAAATCACCAACCTTGTTATTTCTTCAATGGTAAAAAGAAGGCTGCTTGGTATAGATTACGGAGTTGCCATTATTTCAGAGGGTGTTTTCCATTTTATGTCGGACGAAGAGATCATTGCCACCGGTATAAACTTTACCTATGATGAACACGGTCATCCTGAACTTGGCAATGTAAGCAAATCGCATATCTTTAACATGCTCACTCAGCATAAACTGAAAACCCTGCGGATAAATATAAAAAGCCGTCCGAACGAAATGGGATATGAACTGCGTTGCTGCAGACCTATTGCTTACGATTTAAATTATGCTACCCGACTGGGACTTGGTGTTTATAAGATGTATAAGGAAGGAAAAACCGGCTGTATGGTCACCGTTAGTCGTACCGGAGATATTATACCCTTGTTCCTCAAGGATGTGGAAGATGAAAACGGGAAAATAAAACCCAGACTTGTAAACCCGGAAACTGAAAAGGTACAGCTCATCTACCGGAATAACCTCCATTTCCTTACAAAAGCAGACTACCGCGGTGCTAAAAAATATGTAAAAGACCCTGAAGAATTTGACTTTTACAAAATCCTTAACTGGGAAGAATAATCAGGGTATTATCAGATAACAAATAATTCCGGTCATGTAGGAGGAAAGTTACAGTTTAAATTAATATTTCCTGTCTATTGAATTTCTGCAATAATTACATTAATTTTATCTGAAATTACTTAATGTAAATTATTCTCCTATGGCAGAAATAAAAAGGAAAAGAAACACTATCGCCATTCTTACCGGTGGCGGGGATGTTCCAGGTCTTAATCCGGCAATACGTGCAATTACAATCCGCGCCCTGAGGGAAGGATATCAGGTTATCGGATTGAGAAGAGGCTGGGCCGGGATAACTGAGATCCGGAGAGATAAAAACGCTGACAATAGCGATAAATTTATGGTTCTTACCGAAGAGATTGTGAATAAAGCAGGCCGTACCGGCGGAACTTTTTTACACACCTCGAGAACACGCCCCAGCCACATCCCTAAGGATTATGTTCCGGAACACCTGAAAGATAAATATACTAAGGAGGTTAATGATCTGACACCCGAAATCCTTAAAAATCTGGATTTCCTGGGCATAGATTTTCTTATTCCCATTGGAGGAGATGATACCCTGTCCTATGGCGTCAGGCTATACCAGGAAGGGGTTAAAGTTATTGCAATTCCAAAGACCATGGATAACGACGTGCCGGGGACTGATTACTGTATAGGATTCAGCACATGCGTAACCAGAACTATAAGCATGACCAACACCCTCAGAACTTCTGCAGGTTCTCATGAGAGAATTCTCGTTCTTGAAGTTTTTGGAAGATATGCGGGATTTACAGCCATGCTCCCCACAATGGCAGGGGCAGCAAACCGCTGCGTGATCCCTGAATATAAATTTGATATAGAAAAACTAACTCAACTGCTCGTCGAAGACAGGGAAAGAAATCCAAGTAAATATAGCGTGGTTATTGTTTCTGAAGGAGCAACCTTTGAGGGTATGGAGGAAATGATCTTCAGAAACAGAGAGAAAGACATGTACGGTCATGCAAAGCTGGGAGGTATCGGTGAAGCTGTGAGTGAAAATATTAAAAACCACTCAGCAAACTATAATAAAGGGATAAAGATTAATGTCATTAATCAGCAACTCGGCTATCTTGTAAGGGGAGGTGACCCGGATGCCATCGACTCAATTGTGCCTATGGCTTACGGAAACCTTGCTCTGGATCTTATTCTTAAGGGAATACACGGCAGACTGGTCGTTCTTAGAAATGGCAGGTATGATAATGCACCTCTCGATGTAGTCACTACCTCTAAAAAACTGGTTGACGTCAGGAAACATTATAATACAGACCGGTTAAGGCCTTATTATAAAAGTTTCGAGTTTCAACCGCTGTTTATTATGACAGGCAGTTCCTGATACCTACTTTTTTACATATACCCATGCTGTAGGAATAATGCTATTCCTGGCTTGAGTATACCCCTCAATGGCATCTTTCAAATTGGTATAGGTCCCGGAAGTAACGAGAGTAAACCGGTTAGGCCCGTCAACAATAGCCCCCTCATATCCCTTTGATTTAATATCACGGGCATGTCTCTCAGCATTGGCAGGATTCTTAAAACTCCCGACGACAACAAAATAACCCTTTACATGTTTTTGAAGTTCAGTACTTTTCTTTAAAGCTTCTATCTCTTTCTCATATTGCTCCCTCAACATATTCAACTCCTGAAGATGCATAACAGAGTCTTCCTTTATCCTTTTCTTTAGAGCTTCATTATTTACTGTCAGCTCCTCTACTTTTTTATTACTTCCAAACCAATCGCTGCAGGAGGTTAACCCGGTGAAAATAAAAATTGCCAGAAGAATTGCTAATTGTTTCATGCGTACAAATATTAATTATGTTATTAAATCAATTAGTATAAAACAAATATATAAATGAATTACCAATATTTCAGCAATTTACGTATTATTTATTTCCATATACAAATCTTTATATGAAAAAAATTAACAAAATTTACTTTTTTGAATAATTTTACCCATACCAACTAATTTTTATGTTCAGACCTGAACTTATAGAAGCCATTAAAGATTATCGCTATCTGCTCGATAAAAACTATCCACCCGCTTCCACAATTAAACTCGTGGGAGATAAATATGCACTTGGCGGAAGTGAAAGAAGCATTCTATACAGGGGAGTTTCCTCATCCAAATCTGCATATGAAAGATCAGAAAAGAAAATCCACTCTCTATGCTCAGGTCATGTTTATATTGATGCCTACAATATTCTCTTTACACTGGCAAATTATCTCCTCGGCAGACCTGTTTTTATCTCGGATGACGGATTCCTCAGAGATACCGGGGAATTTCACGGAAGATTCTCAAATACAAGAATACTGGATCATACTTTTTCTCTCCTTACATCATTTATGCTTGAAAACAATACTAATGAATTTATTTTATACCTGGACAGACCTGTATCAAACAGCGGTAAACTTTCTCTGAGATTTAATAATTTTTTCCTGGAAAATAAAATAAAGGGAAATAGCTCTACTGTTTTTTCCCCAGATCATCAGTTAATTGAAAAAGATTGCGGTATTATTTGCACCTCCGATTCTGTTATTATATTGGATTGTAAAGTAAAAGTATATGATCTGTCCGAAAAAATACTAATACAAAATTTTCATCCCTTATTTGATTCAGTGCATTCAGTGTTTTATCCGGCTTAAACCAGGTCGCAGGCATCAGCCGGCATCCAGTGCTTATCCTTCCCTTCCCACTTGATGTTACATCCGATCGGATTTGTTTTTTCAATACTTATTTTCCTTCCTGATGTAAGTTCGTCAAGAACCCTTTCAAGATCATTTACGGATATCCCCGATGCATTTCTCGGACTGTCAACTCCCCTTCCGGTATAAACCAGTTCACGTTTATCATTAAAAACATAAAAGTGAGGAGTTCTTAAGGCACCATATTCTTTAGCAACTTCCTGCGACTCATCATACAAATAAATCCATGGAAATTTATGCTCTTTCATCCTTTTCACCATATGCTCAAAACTATCCTCCTCATATGTGTTCCTGCTGTTTGAATTAATTGCTACAAACTTTACCCCTTTGGGAGAATATTTCAAAACCGTCTGCCTGGTTACTTCATCAGAACCAATAACATAGGGACAATGATTACAGGTAAAAAAAATTACAAGAAATTTATCCTTAAAATCATTAAGGCTATAAACATTCCCGTCAGTCGCCGGAAGTGAAAAAAACGGAGCTTGTGAACCTGTTTCTAATGTAAAAGCCATCTTAATTGATTTTTTGTTAATATTTTTATAACGAACTATTGTAAATATAACAACCTGTGATAAATTAAGTTCATCGCATCCCCTTACCATATTGCAAATCGCAAATGATGGGATAATGGTCTGATAACACGGCCTCTATACGCTCAAAATAAAAAGTTCTAAATTGCGGACTGTGAAAAATGTAATCAATCCTGAAGGCAGGGAAAACTCCCAGATAAGTATTGCCTGTACCTGCCCCGAAACTTACAAATGAATCCTTCAACCCTGCTCTCATCTTTCTGTATGTATATGAAACAGGAGTGTCATTGAAGTCCCCGCATACTATAACCGGATATCTGCTTTTTTTAATATGAGAGGAAAGGGAATCAACCTGCACAGATCTTTTAATAAATGCGTGCTTTAACCGACGGGTGATGTCTTTTAACTCCTCGAGTTGCTTTTCATCATAACGCAACCGAAGGCTGTCAACAAAATCGTAATTTCTTTGGATAAGATTTATTGACTGAAGGTGATTATTATATATCCGGAAAGTATCACTGTTCATGGCAATATCAGTAAATATTGCCATATTGGCCGAATTTAAAAAATGAAAAGACCCTTTCCCTACTACCGGATAACGGCTGAAAATAGCCATTCCATACCCTGTCCTTGTCTCTGAAATAATAGAATAATTAATATGGTGATAAGGTGTTTCCTTTAACACACTTTTTAGACGATCAGAAAACTGTTTATCTATATTTTCCGCATAGTATTCCTGAAGACAAATAATATCAGGTTTTTCGCTCAGGATAAGATTCAATATGTTGTTTTTCACTTCCAGATCATCAATCCATTCCTGCATATTAAACGCTCTTATATTATAAGAAATGATACGAAGCTTCGTTTTGTCTTCAATAGCCTGTTCCATCCTGTTGCCGGAAAACAGATTATGAAACGGAAAATAATCTGTAAGATGATTCCATCCTGCCAGTATTACAATTATGGATATAAATATTGCCCTCCTTAGACTTAACAGCCATATAATGAAAAAGATAATATTAACTGCAAGAAAATATGGATAAAATAAGCCGAAAAAGGCAAACTGCCATATTTTTGCCGGGGGAATAAAGGTAGAAAGATATGACAGTAACAATAATGCCGCAAACAGGATATTTACAGATAGTAGTGTTATGTAAATTGTCTTTCTCATAGCTCTCTCTTATTCTTCACCGAATGTCATTTCTCTCGTCCCTCGTAACTTGGCACCCGTCACTCGTCCCTTTTATTTTTCTTCGCTTGCTGAGCCTGCCGAAGCACCCGACTTGAACAATGTCGCTTTCTCTTCAGCCGTCAGGCTGTTGTAACCTTTACCGGAAATCTTATCCAGGATACGGTCTATCTCCTTCTGCTTTTCCACAACTTTTGTATTATACTCCAGATCCGTTACAGGTCTCCTGTGGGTAACTTTCATCTTCTTTTTCCGGGGACGAAACCAGTACAAGACAGTGTTCATAAGTTTCTCAAACCAAAGGGTAATATTCTCCCCTTTTCTGTAATTAACAGCAAAATAATATCCAAGTAAGGCTCCTCCGATATGGGCTATTTTTCCGCCAGTGTTTACAGAAAAATCAACAATGGAAGAAAGTATAAATCCTGCGAGAGCTACCCAGATTATTTTTACCGGACCGATAAAAACAATATAAATAGTATGATGTGGGGCATAGGCAGCTATTGCAACAACCACTGCCATTACCGCTGCTGATGCCCCCAGTGCCATGGATGCTGAAATGTCTTCACTCAGCACCGGGAAAATGTTATATGCTGCAATGAAAAAGGCTGCACCGCACAACCCTCCAAGGAGATAAACGCTCAACAGACTCTTCTCTCCTATATATTGAAGAAATATTTTCCCAAACCAGTATAACCATAAAATATTAAAGAGTAAATGAAAAAAATCCTTGTGCAAAAACATGTAACTGAGGACTGTCCATGGTTTCACTGCCAAAGATGATAAGGCTGCCGGTACTGCAATTAATTGCAGCACATTGTATGTTAAACCCGATTTATTTAATAAGAAGAGAATTAAAATAACAATATGAAGTGCAAGAAAAACCCCAACATTAATGTATATCAACCGTGTAAGATTAGTCCCTTCCTTAAAGGAATCCTTTATTTCTTCAATAATATTCATTGATCCTGTATTCTAAAAGAATGTATTCCTTTTCTTCTGCCAATATTTTATGAGGATAAATCCAAACAGCATTCCGCCGATATGGGCAAAATGAGCAATATTACTACCTTGCTGGGTAAACCCCAGGTACAGTTCCAAAATTCCGTACCCAATAACAAAATACTTTGCCTTAATGGGAATGGGAGGAAAAAGTAAGATCAGCTGGGTATTGGGAAATAACATACCAAAGGCAAGCAGCACGCCAAAAACAGCACCAGAAGCACCAACAGTCGGAATACTCATTCCAATGGCCAGCTTCCTGGCGGCAGGATCGCCTGTATTGTACAATCTGTCAACAACCTCTTTTGTAAAATGATCTATCTGGTATGCTTCACTTACCTGCCTGAGGAGTGATGCATATTCAATGTGATAAACCAGCATGTGAAGAAAAGCGGCACCGAGACCGGTTATGAAATAATATATTAAAAACCTGCGGCCCCCCCATACCTGTTCGAGAACCTTTCCAAACATCCATAATGCAAACATATTAAAGAAAATATGCCCGGGAGATCCATGCATAAACATATGTGTGATTATCTGAAAAGGTTGAAATAACGGAGATGGGAAATAATACAAACCCAGAGCATGGTTAAGATTCACCTGAAAAACTGAATTAACAGCTAACATCCCCAGGAACATCAAAACATTGATGATGATCAGATTCTTCACAACCGCAGGTGTTCCCCCTGTTCTACCGAAATAAACTCTGCTCATGATATATTTAATAGTTTTTCAATTTCTTCAATATTTAATATCCTTAAAACCGGTTTCCCCGATGGAGAATAATTTGGATTACTGCAACCAAATAATTGATCTACAAGTTCACGCATTTCTTCCTGCTCAAGAACCTTGCCATAACTCCTTGAAGAAGCTTTCGATATTGATAATGCCAGTTTCTCAAATAGTGTTAATGACACATCGGCACTGTAGTTCTTATAACTTTCCAGTATCTCCTCTATCAATGCCTTTAATCCTGAATTTTTGACAGTGGAAGGAATCCCGTAAATAATTATGCAATTGTTCCCTGCATCTCTGATATCAAAACCAGCATGCTGCAGAGAATCCGATATTTCATTATATGTAACATAATCTTCGGCATTAAGTTCAACGGTCTCCGGAAACAGTGTTTGCTGGGCTACTCCCTGGAAAGGCCCATCCCGGTTTATTAATCTCTCAAATACAACCCTCTCGTATGCACGTTTCTGATCAATTAACATTAATCCGGATTTGACCGGGGCAATAATAAACATACTCTTTAACTGCAAAAGCCTTATGGTTTCAACAGCAATATTAGAAGCCTGTCCCTCATTCCCTGAGGATAACCCGTCACCGGCAAATAATACCTCCCAGTTTTTCAAGCTCTCCTGTCGCCCTGATCTGAAGACACCATCTCCTTTCCTTCTATCATCATCTTCTTTAAAGGGATTATAATCCGGGTTAATATGTGTAGTTAATGACGGAACCTCAGTATTGCCTGATAACACAGGTATCCTGATACGATTATCCATCTCAAAATCAAGCGAAGGGGTAAGATTAAATTTACCTATCGACTCTTTAACCACAGCATGAAGTATCTGCCAGATAGCCTTCTCATCTTCAAATTTTATCTCTGTTTTGGTAGGATGAATATTAATGTCAATGTTCCGTGGATCAGATTCAAGATAGATAAAATAGGAAGGTAAATATTCAGGGGGTAAAATCATTTCATACGCTTTAATAACTGCTTTATGATAGTAATTGTGCCTGATAAACCTTTTATTCACAAAGAAAAACTGTTCCCCGAAAGTCTTCCTGGCAAATTCCGGCTTGCCGATAAATCCGGTAATTTTTATAATACTCGTATCGGCATTAACCGGAACAAGACTTTGAACAAGATGTTTCCCGAAAACCTGTACAATACGCTGCTTAAGGTTGTTTACAGTAAGGTTATATATCTGGGAATTATTATGCAATAAAGAAAATTCTATTTCAGGGTGTGCAAGTGCGATGTGATTGAATTCACTTATAATATTTTTTAGTTCAACTGAATCACTTTTAAGAAACTTTCTTCTCGCCGGAATGTTGTAAAAAAGATTCTTAACCTGGAAATTACTTCCTGCCTCGCAGGATACGGGTTCATTATATTCTGTCTTTGATGCATTTATTCTTATATGCGTGCCAAGCTCATCTTCCAGACGTCTTGTTCTCAGGCTTACTTCAGCAATTGCCGCAATAGAAGCAAGAGCTTCTCCCCGAAAGCCTTTTGTTTTAATGGCAAAAAGATCATTCGCATCCCTGATCTTGGAAGTGGAATGCCTCTCCCAGCATAACCGGGCATCTGTTTCCGACATACCACAACCATTATCCATTACCTGTATCAGTGTTCTTCCTGCATCTTTAACATTCACTGTAATTCTTCCGGCACCGGCATCCACAGCATTCTCCATCAGTTCCTTTATCACCGAAGCCGGTCGCTGAATGACCTCACCGGCAGCTATCTGGTTCGCTACTGAATCTGGCAATAATCTGATAATGTCAGCCATCTATCTGAATAAAATCAAGTAAGCAATAAAAAACAAAACCATCATTATAATGATAAGCCGTAAATTTGATCGTTTCCGGACTGCCTGTTCCTTCCTGAAATATTCACGCATTGCCCCTTTGGAAATTATGGGTGAATATCCTTCAGCTCCTGTAATACCTGCCTCCTTCCCCATCCTCTTCCTCCTCTGCTCTCTTGCTTCCTTTAACGGATCATAGTAACGCGGCTGATAATTAAACTGTTTATTCTTCGGAAGTTTAAAAAATCTTGGAATACCCATTTAGTTTACTTTTTGAACTCACAAAGTTAGGATATTTTTATAAATTCGTCACAGGATAAAATCCCGGTCGCATAATAACTATGAATCAGGTAAAACAGCAATATAAAGATATTCTTGAAAACAATCTTTCCCGCATGGCAACTGATATGATCATTAATGATGCAGGAGATGATCCGGAAAAATTCGGTATCCTTGCTGATTTTATTTTAACAGGAGAAGAACCTTTACCCTCCCGTGCAGCCTGGGTTATCGAAGGAATTGATGCCAGGCACCCTGATCTGATCACGCCGTATCTCACTCCGTTTATTAAAGCAATACCACGCTTTAAACATCTCGGTACAACACGGAATGTCCTTAAAATTCTTTCACGAAATAATATACCCAAAAAGTTACATGGAAAACTTATTGACCAATGTTTTGAATTGCTCCAGGACAGGAAAGCCCCTGTAGCCATACAAGTCTATTCCATGCAAATCATTTCCAACCTTGCCGACTGTTATCCTGAAATAATGCAGGAGTTACGCGAAGTGCTGGAAAGCAGGATGAATTCATCGCTCCCCGGATTTAAATCCAGGGCAAAAAAAATTCTTAAAAAAAGTCGCCCCCCTTACTAAAATTTCTTTCATAATTTGTATTTATCTTCTTTTTTACATGTAATTTTGAGAAAAATTAAATCAAAGCCTTTACGACAAGTCAAATTATTTCCTTAGTGTTCCTTAGTGAGTACTTTGTGTTCCTTTGTGGTAAAAAATATAACCACAAAGGACCCTAAGGATAGCAAAAAGAAAAACTAAGAATCAACATTATGATCTAAACTAAAATCATTCATCCTATGAATTATTTTTTAAATTTTTTGTTAGTATTTGCCCTCGTTACACTTCATGGCAACAGCAATGCTCAGGTTCTTGAAAAGTACGTAAAATCAAAAGCACAGGTGGTAACCAAAAGAGCTTTTGACAGAGCTGATAAAAAAATAGACACCATGCTTATAGAGTCTGTTGACAAGCAGATGGATAAGCAGCTAAATAAGCCGGCAGACGAGGAGGAGCAGGAAAACACGGGTACTCCTTCTTCAACACAATCAGGACAGGGAACTCATTCAAATAGTTCTTCATCCGTTGAATCAGCAGCCGGTAATGCTTTTCTTAAAAAGCTGGGGATGAGTAATGCGCCTGTTAATATTCAGGAAGCCTACAACTTCAATGGCTATCTGCTTATGGAAATAGAAGGATGGAATACTGAAGGCGAAAAAGATAACCAAACTTTATATAAAACCTATTATTCGGAAGATGCCAAAAGTTTCGCAATGGAATTCACTGAACCAGGCAAAGGGCTATCCCTGATTATTTTCGATAATATTAATCACTTTATGATTATCCTTTCAGATGACGGAAAAGAAAAATCCGGTATGGTTATGCCGGTAAATACCAGTGAAAATGAACCCGAAATAAATGAAGAAGATCACACCATGACTACAGATGTAAATACATCCGACACAGATGAAACAGATATTGACTGGCTTAATACATATTATAAGAAAACCGGTAACAAAAAAAATATTTCCGGTTATCAGTGCGAAGAATATACATTTGAAAATGAAGAAGAATCAGTGAGTTTTTGGATTACACAGGATATGCCTTCTGATCTTTATTCGAAGATTTTCGGTTTGAACACCTTTGCAAACCTTGCCTACACAGGTGTTCACAAGGGTTTCACCATGGAATGGGACTACAGGAAAAAAGAAACAGCCGAACGTTCAAAAATGGTAGTCAAAGAAGTTGATAAAAACAAATCTTCAACAATTTCTACAAAGGGATATAATCTTATTAGCCTGGGGAATTATCAGCCTTAAAAACAGGTAGTTTGGTGCGATTTTTGATGTAATAAAAGTATGAAGTATCCTTTCGGATTTTCATAAAATTTCATGTGCCACTTAAATCAAACTGCCATGGTACCAAAAAAATCAAAAACCGCCAATAATTTTATTAATTTTGAAATTCTTTAATAATTTCATTACTTTTGAATCGCTAAACAGTGTTATAAAATGGAACTTAAAAAATCAACAAAAGCGGATCTGGAGAGGAATAAAGGCATATTCCTCCAGATAGGTCTCGTCCTGGTGCTGTCTTTGATCCTAATAGCTTTTGAATGGACATCAAGGCCCGCTAAAGACGACTCAGATAAGCTTATATCCGAAACGTCATATGAAGTGGAAGAAATGCAAATCACCAGGAGGGAAGAGCAACCACCCGAACCTCCTCCACAGCAACGTGTTGCAGAAATTCTTAATATCGTTGAGGATGACGTGGAACTTACAGATGATTTTGATTTTGATGTGGAAGCCGACTCCCGGACTGAATTTCGTTTCCATGGCTTTGTGGATGACGAAGAAGAATTCGGGGAGGAAGAAGTTTTCTATATAGTTGAAAATATGCCTACTTTCAATGGCGGCGATCCTGCTACTGAGTTCAGAAAATATATCCAGCAGAATTTACGGTACCCCGAAATTGCCGCTGAAAACGGAATTAGCGGCAGGGTAATAGTGCAGTTTGCTGTTAACAGCGTTGGCAAAGTTGTTGATGCCGTTGTCGTTATGGGTGTTGACCCATCCCTCGACCGTGAAGCCCTCAGGGTTGTAATGTCATCCCCTCCATGGACCCCCGGAAAACAAAGAGGAAAAGCTGTTAAGGTGCTATTTACCTTCCCTATTAATTTCGTATTACAATAAAATTCCTGCAATTACCAAGCATAGGCTGTCTCATAAGTGTTTTCACTTTTGAGACAGCTTCTTTTTTAATATATACCTGTATAAAGATAATAAAGGCTCGTTTCGTTTTTATAACATGCTGACAATAAGCAATTCCGATAATGTTCTTTATCTTTAAAATTAACAAATCGCGCCTTTGCACATTTGGGTTTTTTTTAATTTGTCGAACTTTTACGATAAAATAAATTAATTTTATATCCTTCTAATTAACATCTTCTAATGACAAAATCCCGGGATCATATTTCCCTCTTCACTGATTTTACGACTGTTTCAACTGCCGAATGGATCAAAAAAGCAGAAGAAGACCTTAAAGGTGTCCCGATTGAGAAATTAACCTGGCACGTTGCTGACGGAATTAAGCTGAAACCTTTCTACCGGGAGGAAGACCTTAAAGACCTGGACTACCTTGATTCGGAGCCTGGTTGTTTCCCGTTCGTGCGTACAGGCAAAAAAGGACTGAATGAATGGAACATACAACAGGATATAACTGTTACAGACATAAAAACAGCAAATGCTTCTGCCCTGCATGCATTAAAAAATGGAGCTGATTCCCTTCTTTTTGAATTTAAAAGTACTGCACATATCTCAGAATATGATTTAAAGAACCTGCTCCATAAAATTGATATTGCACACGTTAAGCTTAACTTCTATGCACCCGGCAACGAAGAACTAATTATCAGCCTGCTTTCTGAAGAACAGAGTTACCTCCCTGACGGAAATAATAAAATTCAGGGTTCACTGTACTTTGACCCTCTGGGGCAACTTGCAGCTACCGGTAGTTTCTTTATGAATGAAGAAGATGATTTTACAAAATGTTCACGTTTAATCGGACTGTATTCGTCTCAGCTTCCGGATTTCAGATTAGTTGCCATAAACGGTACTGTTTTTCACAACTCAGGCGGAACAGCCATACAGGAACTTGCATTCAGCCTGGCCTCCGCATCTGAATACCTGGAGCGCCTTAGCAATAAAGGAATTTCGGTTGATATGATCGCTAAGAGCTTCCTGCTCAACCTGGCGGCTGGTCCTCAGTATTTTATCGAAATAGCGAAATTCCGGGCTGCACGTCTCTTATTTTCCTGCCTGCTGGAAACATGGGGATTAAAAACCCCCGGTTACGCTGATATTTACATTCATGCCACTACTTCCGAATGGAATCAGACGATCTTCGATCCGTACATGAATATGCTCAGAGGCACAACTGAAGGAATGGCTGCCATAGCAGGAGGAGCAAATTCCCTTACCGTTCTTCCTTTCGGCAGATCATTCAGAAAATCTACTGATTTTGGAGAAAGAATTGCCAGAAATACGCAGATCATTCTGAAAGAAGAAGCATACTTTGATAAAGTCATCGATCCGTCTGCAGGAGCTTACTATATCGAAAAAATAACTGACTCTCTCGCTGAATCATCATGGAATCTTTTCCTGGAAACCGAAAAGAGAGGCGGATTCTCAGCCTCCCTGAAATCAGGGTTTATTCAACATATGTTGAAAGAAACAGCCTCCAGACGTGATATGGATCTGGCTACCAGGAAAGAGATCCTCGTCGGCACAAATCAATATCCCGATCCTGAAGAAAAACCAAATTTCGACTGTGAAGTTATGGTTGCCTTTCCCGAAATAAATGTACCTGAGAATTGTGTTGTAGAGCCTCTTGCACCTTACAGGGGAGCCAGAGCGTTTGAAAACCTGAGAATACGAACCGGAAATCACCGGCCGGAAAAACCAAAAGTGTTTTTGCTTAGCTATGGAAATCCAAAATGGTCTACTGCAAGAGCTGCCTTCTCTTCAAATTTTTTTGGCTGTGCAGGATATGAAATTATCCGGTCTCATTCATATAATTCCATCACTGAAGGCACTCAGGCAGCATTAAAAGCCGGAGCATCCATTATTGTGCTCTGCAGTTCCGACGATCAGTACCCCGATGTCGCACCTGAAATAAAAAATATAGCCGGCGATAAAGCATTGATTGTCATTGCAGGATTTCCAAAAGATAGTATAGAATTTTTAAAGTCTTCCGGAGTGGAGCACTTTATTCATATGAACTCAGATGCCATACAGGAATTGGAGAAATTTCATAAGCTATTGGGTGTTAAGTAAAACAAATGTATATAATGAAACCGGATTATTCAAAAACGGATATCAGAAAAAAGAGGAGCCTTTCACCGGAAAAATTCACTGCCGGAAATGCTGAGATATGGAACACCCCGGAACAAATACCTGTGAAGTCTTTTTACACCGGCGATGATATTAAACATGCCGGACACCTGAATTTTGCTGCAGGCATTCCTCCTTTCCTGCGCGGACCTTACTCAACGATGTACCTTACCAGGCCATGGACCATTCGTCAATATGCCGGCTTCTCAACAGCGGAGGAATCAAATGCTTTTTACAGGAGAAACCTTGCTGCAGGTCAGAAAGGACTGTCAGTGGCATTCGATCTTGCCACCCACAGAGGATACGACTCCGATCATGAGAGAGTAATAGGAGATGTAGGGAAAGCTGGTGTGGCAATAGATTCTGTACTTGATATGAAGATCCTTTTCGACAGGATACCATTAGATCAGATGTCTGTTTCCATGACCATGAATGGAGCGGTACTTCCCATAATGGCTTTTTATATTGTTACTGCACTTGAACAGGGCGTTAAACCTGAACAACTCACGGGAACTATCCAGAACGACATCCTTAAGGAATTTATGGTAAGAAATACCTATATCTATCCCCCGGATATATCCATGAGAATTATTGCCGATATTTTTAAATATACCTCGAAGCTCATGCCCAGATTCAACAGCATCAGTATTTCCGGTTATCACATCCAGGAAGCAGGGGCAACCGCAGATATTGAGCTGGCTTATACTCTGGCGGACGGACTCGAATATATACGTACCGGAATAAACGCCGGGATAGATATTGACACATTCGCTCCCCGCCTGTCCTTTTTCTGGGCTATTGGAATGAATCATTTCATGGAGATAGCCAAGATGAGAGCAGCCAGACTGCTCTGGGCAAAGATCGTAAAACAGTTTAATCCCAAAGATCCTAAATCAATGGCATTACGTACACATTGCCAAACCTCAGGCTGGAGCCTTACAGAACAGGACCCTTTCAACAATGTTGCACGTACTTGCATTGAAGCCATGGCAGCTGCCCTCGGACACACCCAGTCGCTTCATACCAATGCTCTCGATGAAGCCATTGCTTTGCCTACCGATTTCTCCGCACGGATTGCACGGAATACCCAGATATACCTGCAGGAAGAAACTATGATCACCAAAGCGGTAGACCCCTGGGCAGGTTCGTACTATGTGGAATACCTTACACAGGAAATTGCCCGTAAAGCGTGGGGACATATTACTGAAATTGAAGAACTGGGAGGTATGGCCAAAGCTATAGGTACAGGCATCCCTAAAATGCGTATTGAAGAGGCTGCTGCAAAAAAACAGGCCAGGATCGATGCAAGAAAAGACACTATCGTGGGTATAAATAAATTCAGGCTGGAGAAAGAAGATCCCCTGGAAATTCTTGAGGTGGATAACTCCATCGTAAGGGAAACCCAGATCAGCCGGTTAAAAAAACTTCGCAAGGAACGAAATAATGACGAAGTGCAGCAGGCACTTAATAATATTTCAGATGCCGTTCTCAATGGAGGTGGCAACCTGCTTGAACTCTCTGTAATAGCCGCTCAGAAGCGGGCTACATTAGGTGAAATATCATTCGCAATAGAAAAAATAACAGGAAGGTATAAAGCTGTGATCAGATCAGTATCAGGTGTATACTCATCAGAATCTTCTGATGATGCCAATTTTATAAGGGCAAGGGAACTTGCAGAAAAATTTGCCGGCATGGAAGGCCGCCAGCCAAGAATTATGATCGCCAAAATGGGGCAGGACGGGCACGACAGAGGTGCAAAGGTAGTGGCAACAGGCTATGCCGATATCGGTTTTGATGTGGATATAGGACCTCTCTTTCAGACTCCCGCTGAAGCTGCACGCCAGGCCGTTGAAAATGATGTGCATGTGCTCGGTGCATCAAGCCTGGCAGGAGGACATAAAACACTTATCCCACAGGTAATATCCGAACTAAAAAAACTTGGCAGGGAAGATATCCTCGTAATAGCCGGAGGAGTAATACCGGCACAGGATTACGACTACCTTTATAAAGCAGGGGTGGTGGCAATATTCGGACCCGGAACATCCGTTTCCGTCGCTGCAAAGAAAATCCTTGAAGTGCTTATCAACAGCATTCAGGAATAATTCGTATATTAGGACACCTCTAAAAACTTCAACTTCAGCGAAAATGAAACATGACACTTCATCACAAGGATTCGGTCTGGCAGTTTTTAGTCTCCTTCTGCTGGCCGGTGCATACATTCTCATGTTCTATAAAGCCAATACCATATTTGCTGCCCTTATCAGCCTCCTGGCTGCTATCATAGGAACTTCAGCATACCTGGAAGCAAAAAGGACAAACGGACCTAAAATGTTTACTATCGTCGTCCTTATTCTCGCTATCCTGGGTACCCTCTTCGTTCTTATACGCACCGGGTCATCTGTAGCTAAAAAAGCATCACCGGAATATATACAGGAGGAACCTTCCAGGGACACAAAAGATAAGGATGAAAAAATACTGGAACTGGAGAAAGAACTGGAAAAACTTGAACAGGAACCTGAGAAATAATATCCATTTTATTGCAATAGGGGGTAGTGTAATGCACAACCTCGCCATTGCACTTCACAAAAAAGGTTATCACGTTACCGGCTCTGACGACGAGATCTTCGAGCCTGCTAAAGGCCGCCTGAATCATTACGGTCTATTACCTCCATCTCCCGGTTGGTATCCTGAAAAAATAAAGCCTTCCCTCGACGCTGTCATCCTGGGAATGCATGCCCGTAAAGATAACCCGGAACTAATAAAGGCCGGAGAATTGGGCATAAGGATCTATTCATTCCCAGAATACCTTTATGAACAGACCAAAAATAAAAAGCGCATTGTGATCGCCGGAAGCCATGGTAAAACCACCATTACATCAATGATCATGCATACGTTAAAAAATAATGGTTTCTCATTCGACTATATGGTGGGATCAATAATTGAAGACTTCGATACCATGGTAGAATTACGTGACGAAAATACTCTTGCCGTGTTTGAAGGCGATGAATATCTTACATCACCAATAGATCCAAGACCCAAATTTCACCTGTACAAACCTCATATCGGATTAATTACCGGTATCGCATGGGATCATATGAATGTTTTTCCTTCTTTTGAAAACTATGTGGAACAATTCAGGATCTTTACCGGAATGATCTCTGAAGCAGTAGTCTTTTTTGAAGGGGATACAACTCTTGCTGAGATAGTTGAAAGTCATAAAAAAGATGTGGATGTGTATCCCTATACTGCTATCCCTGCCTCGGCTGAAGGAAATCAATCTGTGGTGACACATCTAAAAACAAGGATTCCACTTCAGGTCTTTGGCCATCACAATATGCAGAATCTTGCCGGGGCGATGAAAACCTGTAAACTTTTGGGGTTAAGTGAAGAGAACTTCCTGCAGGCTATGACCACATTCAGGGGGGCTGCAAAAAGACAGGAACACCTTGCCGGTAATGACCGGCATGATGTGTATCTTGACTTTGCTCATGCACCCTCAAAAGTAAAGGCTACGACAGAAGCGTTCCGCCATCAGTTCCCGGGTAAAAAACTTATTACCTGCCTTGAACTTCATACCTTCAGCAGCCTGAATGCTGCCTTCCTTCCACAATATAAGAACAGCCTTGAACTTGCTGATGCTGCGATGGTTTTTTATGATCCCGCGGTCATTGAACATAAAAAACTGAAAATGATCAGTCCTGAACAGGTAAAGGCCGCCTTTAACCGGAAAGACCTTATCGTACTCCGGGATCGGGAAATGGTGGAACCGGAGATCATGAAACTTAAGGAACCGGATTCTATACTCCTCATCATGACTTCAGGAAATTTCTCGGGACTCAGCCTTCCCGACCTGGCAAAACATTACATCACCTGACCCTTTGGGTGTAGTTCCCTTCGTCACCTTCGTCCCCTTTGTCCCCTTTGTCCCCTTTGTCCCTTTTAAGACGCACGGCCGTGCGTCTCTACGTAACCACTCAACCACGTAATCACTTAATCACTTAATCACTTCCTCCATTTTCTCAATTTTTTTTTGCAGAAACAAAAACTAAAATTATCTTTGCAATCCCAAAGTAAAAAGCATTTTTGTACGGCCCGTTCGTCTAGGGGTTAGGACGTCAGGTTTTCATCCTGGTAACAGGGGTTCGATTCCCCTACGGGCTACAAAGAAAGTGAAAGATCCTGTAAATCATCTGATTTACAGGTTTTTTTATGACTGTACAATGATCATGGTGTAATTACAATCATTGTACAGTCATAAAAAAACCTGTAAA
>CAYVTV010000020.1:0-26620 GCA_964454295.1 uncultured Bacteroidaceae bacterium | reverse complement strand
AAGATTTTCCGGAAGCCCATAATGCTGCTGCAGATGTAAATGCTACTGCAAGATGTTTCCTGGAGCTGGCAAGGATGGGTGTTCTCAGAGAAGACAAGCTTCATATAAGCAGGGAGGCATACGCTGAATTTCTTGATCTGAATAAGGGATCTTTTCTTTTACCTGCCGGGATCATTAATAAAGTTAAGAAGACAGAAGAAAATGCCGATGAGAAAGATGTAATGATAAAGTCTGATATTGCTGGCACGGAACAGGAAAAGGTGCCAGAAAATAATCCATTTGTTCATCTGCATGTTCATACACAATATTCTATCCTTGACGGAGCTGCTTCCATCAGGGAATTGGTTGCCAAGGCAAAACTCGATGGTATGCCCGCAATTGCAATAACTGATCATGGAAATTTATTCGGGGTAAAGGTTTTTCATGCCGATGCCATGCGAAACGGCATAAAGCCGATTATTGGCTGTGAAGTGTATGTTGCGAGGAGGACAAGATTTTTAAAGGAGGATAAAATTGATGCAAACGGTGATCATCTGGTACTTCTGGCAAAAGACCCCGAGGGTTATCATAATCTTATTAAGTTAGTTTCATACGGTTATACTGAGGGCTTTTATTATAAACCGAGGGTTGATAAGGAGCTTTTGAGGGAATACCGTAAAGGGCTGATAGCTATGAGCGCCTGTCTGGGGGGAGAAATACCGCGGCTGATAATGGAAGAAGGTATATCGGAAGCTGAAAAGGCAATACTGGAGTATAAAGAAATTTTCGGAGATGATTATTATCTGGAAATTATGCGTCATCCTTCCTTGGATGCTGAAATGTATGAAAGTGTTTATAAAGATCAGGTTTTTGTAAACAAAGAATTGCTGAACATGGGAGAAAAGCTTGGAGTAAAATGTGTTGCCACCAATGATGTGCATTTTGTGAATGCAGAAGATGCGGGTGCGCATGACCGGCTTATCTGTTTAAATACAGGCAAGGATATGGATGACCCCGGGCGGTTAAAATATACAAAACAGGAATGGTTTAAAACCAGGGAAGAAATGTATGATTTATTTTCTGACCATCCGGATTTGTTATTGAATACGATGGAAGTTGCTGATAAAGTAAGGGAGTATAAGCTTAACAGAGAGGCTGTTATGCCTGATTATCCCTTGCCTGATGGTTTTTCTGATGCGAATGATTACCTGAAACATATTACCTATAAAGGAGCAGAGAAGAGATATAAGGAATTAACATCTGAAGTTAAGGAGAATATCGATTTTGAGCTTAGCGTTATTGAAAGGATGGGATTTCCCGGATATTTTCTCATTGTTCAGGACCTGATCAATGCAGCCCGTGAGATGGGTGTTGCCGTTGGTCCGGGAAGGGGATCTGCAGCAGGATCAGTGGTGGCCTATTGTACAGGGATCACTGACATTGATCCGATGAAATATAACCTGTTGTTTGAACGGTTCTTAAATCCCGACAGGGTATCCATGCCCGATATTGATATAGATTTCGATGAAGATGGAAGAGAGGAAGTGTTAAAATGGGTGGTTAAAAAATATGGCAGGGAGAGGGTTGCTCAAATAATTACTTTTGGCACTATGGCAGCGAAAATGGCCATAAGGGATGTTGCACGCATACAGAGACTTCCTCTTTCTGATGCAGATCGTCTTGCCAAACTTGTGCCGGAAAGACCCGGTACAACACTGAAATCGGCTTACAGTGAAGTGCCGGAGCTTAGAAAAGAGAGGGATTCCAAAAATGAGCTCATTGCTTCCACCCTTGAGTATGCAGGAATACTTGAAGGTTCGGTGAGGCATACCGGAATTCATGCATGTGGAATTATCATTGGCAGGGATAATTTAATTGAACATATACCTGTTTGCACCTCTAAGGATTCTGAACTGCTGATTACCCAGTTTGATGGAAAGCATGTGGAAGATGTGGGTATGCTGAAGATGGATTTTCTTGGTCTGAAAACTCTTTCCATTATAAAAGATACGGTAAGGACTATCGCGGAATCAAAGGGAATAGAGATAGACATCAATAAAATTCCCCTCGATGACAAGGAAACATTCGAACTCTACAGCAGGGGAGATACAACCGGTATTTTTCAGTTTGAGTCTGCCGGAATGAAAAAGCATCTCAGGGATCTGAAGCCAAACAGATTTGAGGATCTTATTGCAATGAATGCCCTTTACAGACCAGGCCCCATGGAATATATTCCAAATTATATTAACAGAAAGCACGGTAAAGAGCAGATTGTTTATGAGCTGAAGGAAATGGAGGAAGATCTTAAAGAGACATATGGAATAACGGTATATCAGGAGCAGGTTATGAGGCTGTCACAAAAGCTTGCCGGTTTTTCCAGGGGCGAAGCAGATTCACTGAGAAAAGCAATGGGAAAGAAGATCCGCAGGATGATGGATGAGATGAAAGAGAAATTTATCAACGGGTGTAAAGCGAACGGTTTCGATCCTCAGGTTGTTGAAAAGATATGGATTGACTGGGAAGCCTTTGCCCAATATGCTTTCAATAAATCACATTCAACCTGTTATGCACTGGTGTCTTATCAGACTGCTTACCTCAAGGCTCATTTCCCTGCTGAATTTATGGCAGCAGTTTTAAGCCGGAATATTACCGATATGAAAAAGATCGGAATGTTTATGGATGAATGCAGGCGAATGAATATACAGGTTCTGGGACCAGATATTAATGAAAGTAGTGTTAGGTTCACCGTTAACCGCGCCGGTAATATAAGATTCGGGTTGGGAGCTATAAAGGGAGTGGGTGAAAATGCTGTTTTTCAGATCATTGAAGAGAGAAAAAGAAACGGGTATTACAAAAATATATATGATTTTATTGAAAGGACTGATTTACATTCTGCCAATAAAAAAACTCTTGAGGGGCTTGCGGCTGCAGGTGCTTTTGATTGTTTCCCGGAGGTTAACAGGGGACAGTATTTTGCAGGCATTGAAGGGAGCACAAATTTTATAGAAAACCTTATTAAATATGGAACAAGGATACAGAGTGACCGGCTGACGGTTCAGCAGACATTGTTTGGAGATTCACAATCCAATACTATAGTTAAACCCACACCACCTGTTGCGGAAGACTGGCCACTGCTTGAAAAAATTAATATGGAGAAGGAACTTATTGGAATGTATCTGACGGCCCATCCTCTTGACAGATTTAAGGCTGAGATACAGAATTTCTGTAATTGTGACCTTCATACTATTAATAATGAACTTGAAAGACTCAAGGGAAAGGAAATAGCTTTTCCTGTAATTGTTAAAACCTTCAGACAGGGAACTTCCCAAAAAAATGACCGGCCCTATGGAATTGCTGTCCTGGAAGATTACTACGATAGTTACCAGCTAAGGCTTTGGGGGAATGATTTTGTTAATTTTAAGAATTATTTTAATCCAGGCATGAGCCTGTTAATAAAAGCAGTTGTTGAAGAATGGATTTCTCAGAAGGATAAAAGAAAAGGACTTGATCTTAAGGTAAAAGGCATTCATATGCTGTCAGAAGTAAGAGATGAACTGGTGAAGGTTGTGAGGATTACATTACCTGCTGAGCTGGTGAATGATGAGCTGATAAGCCAGATATCAGAGTTTATCGCTAAACCTGAAAAAGGACGTAAGTTAAAACATTTACGGTTTCAGATTGTTGATAATGAAACCAACATGAAAATTGATTTATTTTCAAGAAATAACTATATTGAGCTCTCTGATAATTTGATAGAGTATCTTGAAAATACCAATGAGATCGTTTATTCTTTAAATTAACATATTAATATTAAATACATATACCTATGGCATTAGAACTAACAGACAGCAATTTCGAAGAAGTTGTATTAAAATCGGATAAACCGGTAATTGTTGATTTTTGGGCAGAATGGTGCGGTCCTTGCAGGATGGTAGGACCTATAGTTAACGAGGTTGGTGAGGATTTTAAAGATAAGGCAGTTGTCGGGAAACTTGATGTTGACAGCAATCCGGAAATCACTATGCGGTTTGGAATAAGAAACATACCCACGATATTGTTTTTTAAGAACGGGGAAGTGGCAGATAAGCAGGTTGGGGCTGTCCCCAAGAGTACAATAGTAAGTAAGCTGGAGGCTCTTTTATGATCATCCGGATGATGGATGGGATTGAGAAGGATGAAACCTGTAAAAACCCTTTGTGATCTTTTTTTTTGTACCCTCGTGTACATTGTGGTTCAACTATTTTTACCACAAAGTACGCGAAGGGTGCACGAAGGACACAAAGAAAGGTACTAATATTTCAAGCTTAATTGAAGTGATATGTTTTATAATAAAAATGACATTAAACTTGACAATAGTTCGTTAAATTAAAAGAAAACGCAAAGGCGCAAAGGCGCAATATGTTGATTATTAACAACATGAGTAATTTAAGTATGAATTGTTAAAATATTCATTATCAACGCAATATAAAAGTTTAACGAACTATTGACTTGAAATATATACCAAAAATTGGTAACTTTGGAAGAAAATAGTAAATTATGAACAGAAATACTTCAATATCATTAAATAATCATTTTGATAGTTTTATTCAAAACAGCATATCTGCAGGGCGATTTAAAAATGCGAGTGAAGTAGTCCGGGCCGGATTAAGACTCCTGGAAGAAGAAGAAAACAAAATAATCGCTTTAAGAGAAGCTATTCAAGTGGGGATAGACAGTGGAATTGCAAATGGATATGATCCTGATTCCCATTTAGAAAGATTAAAGGCCAATAAGAATCTGAATGGCAATTAATAAAGTATGTGTTTTTTGTGCTTCGAGTCCGAAGATTGACGAAGTATATTTTCAGGCAGCGTACAAACTGGGAAAGATTCTTGCCGGGAATGGAACAGAGGTTAATTATGGCGGAGGAGCTGTCGGTTTAATGGGCAGGCTGGCAGATTCCGTGATGGCGAACGGGGGCAAAATAACAGGGATCATACCTGTTTTCATGGATGAGATGAAATGGGGGCATAATAATATAACGAATCTTGTGGTTGTGAAGGATATGCATGAGCGTAAGAGGATGATGATCGGGGATACGGATGCCGTCATTGCATTGCCCGGAGGGATAGGTACGGTTGAGGAACTTTCAGAGGTTATAACATTAAAACAGTTAGGCCGGTATGTTAAGCCAGTCATCATACTCAATACAAACGGATTTTACAGTGACTTTATCATGTTACTTCACAGGATGATAGAGGAGAAATTCATGCATCCGATACATCAGAAAATCTGGCAGGTAGTTGATACACCGGAAGAAGTTCTTCCCGCCATAACGAAAGCGCCGGTATGGGGGAAGGAGCTTGTGCGGTTTGCGGCTTTTGAGGAGTAGGATAATCAGAATCTTCTCCCAATCACAAGAATATCATCCACCTGGTGGATCTCCCCGCGCCAGGCTTCAATTGTGTTCTCAAGAATTACTTTCTGGATTTCCATGGGTTGATCCTGAACAGCGAGCAACAGTTCTTTCATGGGCTTGGCTTTGAATTTCTTTCCTGATTCACCGCCAAACTGGTCCGCATACCCATCGGAGAAGAGGAAGATAGTATCGCCGGGAATGATTTTATAACTGTGATTGGTAAACTGTTTTTCCATTTCGAGTGATGCGCGTCCGATTGAGAAGCGATCTGCCTTCCCTTCCTCCAGTTCGCCGTTTCTGATAATGTACAGGGGATTCAAAGCACCGGCAAATTCCAGTTCCTGTGTATCTTTATGGTAACAGATAAGAGCTATATCCATACCGTCCTGGATTGCTCCAACCTCATCCTGGCGCTGGAGGCTCAGGATAAGTTCCTTATTCATGGAATTCAGAATTTCAGATGGCTTATAGATATTTTGTTCCTTAATGATCTTGTTTAGCAGGTTATAACCGATAATTGACATAAAGGCTCCGGGTACTCCGTGCCCGGTGCAATCCACTGCAGCCAGGAATTCCATATTATCCTGTACATGTAACCAGTAAAAATCTCCACTTACGATATCCTTGGGTTTAAAGAGTATAAAAGTGTCTTTAAATGGGATTTCAGGTGGCAGAATTGCAAACTGAATTCTTTTAGCATACCTTATACTATCAGTAATGTCTTTGTTTTTTTCAGCCAGTTCCTCTTTCTGGGCTACCACTTCGGCAGTTCTTTCCCTTACCTTTTCTTCCAGTATCCTGTTTTCACGTTTAAGGTTTTGTTCCCGTATTGTAATATAAACGGCAATAAGAATAATTCCGAAGATAATACATATAATAATAAACCACCAGGTTTTATAAAACGGAGGTTTTATCTGAAAGCTATATGAGATAGGTTGTTTGTTCCAGTTTCCGTCGCTGTTTTGTGCTATGAGGTTAAAAGTATATTTTTTTGGTGCCAGTGCCGGATAGGTGACTGTAGTCTCTGTTGTTGATCTCCAGTCGTGATCAGCACCCTCAAGGAATATGCTGTATTTTACAGCATCAGGGTTAGTAAGACAGATGCTTACATAATCGAATATGATATTGTTTTTACGATAGTTAAGGCTCAGACCGGGAATAATCGGAGTGTCCTTGAGGTTCACCCGCATTTTAATAATATGGGTAAAGGGTTCTTCGTTGATTTTGCGGTTAATGTCAGGGTTAAATCTTGTAACTCCTGTTACTGTGCCAAACCACATATGACCATATTTGTCCCTGAATGTGGCATTTGGTTTTGTTTCGATACCGGGGAACCCGTTTTTTCTTCCGAAAGTAAAGACCCTGTCAAGGGTGGAGTTGAAAATATTCAGTCCTTTATTAGTCCCGATATAAATATTATTTTGCCTGTCCACATTAACTATATTAATCATGTTGGCAAGTATTCCATTTTCTTCAGTATATGTTTTAACGATATTATTTTCTTCAGGGTTAAAAACCAGGATACCGTGAGCTTCTGTTCCTATCCACAGCAGGCCGTTATTATCGAGGGTGATGGATGAAGGCGTAATTATTTTGTCTTTAAATTCGGGGTATTCAATAAACTTACCCTCAGCAAAACAGGTTAAGCCGGCTCCTTTTGATCCTATCCATAATCTGTTTTTGTTGTCGAAGAAGAGAGCACTTATTTCATTACCTGCAAGTCCTGAAGTTTGGGTATAATGGATTGCGTTCCTGTCATCGAAAGTATAATATACCAGGCCATAGAGTGTGCCTGTCCACACCCCGCCTTTATTATCTGTCTCCAGTGCGGTGACTACAAGGTCATGTATATATGAATTCAAACGTGCTTCATAGGTAAAAATGTTTCCTTCAGGAATATAAGTAAATACGCCCTGGTTGTCAGTACCGATCCAGATGCGTCCGCGGGAATCTTCTTTCAGCATTCTTATTCTGTTTCCCGATAATTTAAAGAATGTTCTGAACTGTTTTTCTTTGGTTGCACGGGGGTTATAAATGCTGATCCCGTTGTTTGTGCCAAACCAGTAGTCACCTCTGCGGTCAGCAAGTATAGCCCATACCTGGCTGTTCACGAGGCCGTCTTTCTCAAAAAAAGACATGAATTCCCGTCCTTTGAAGATAGAGAGTCCGTGTTCATTTGTGCCGATGAGAATATTACCTTCGGCATCGCTCATGATCTTTCTTATCTTGTTATCCGGCAAACCGTTATCCTGATTAAATGTTATCAATCCATCGGGGCTGATACTGGTGACACCTCCGCCCCAGGTCCCTATAAGGGTATTCCCTTCAATATCTTCAGTGATGGTGCTTATAAAATTTGATCCTATTCCATCCCGGAGGTAGTCCCAGAATATACAGGAGTCATCGTCAGGAATGTACTGGTAAAGACCTCCGTTGTATGTCCCGATCCAGATATGGTTTCTGGAGTCTTCGTATAAACTTGTAATTTGAAAGAATCTCGGCATACCATTAAGTTCAAAATTCCGGAACGTCCCGGTATTCAAATCATATGTTTTAAGAAACGCATCAGTAATAAAAACGGCATGACCTGATTTAAGTGTAACTGCACCGAAAATACGATCGCTTAATTTGTCACCGATAAAGTGTTCAAATTCTGATTCGTGCAATGTTGTTCCGGTTTTTGTTATCATCACAGCACCGGAAAGCTCAGATGATATCCAGAAATGTCCGAAAGAATCAACAGAAAAAGCGGTAATATCACTTTTAAAGAGATCCCCCGGTTGTGTAAATAATACGAATTCACTCCCGTTATAAGTTGTGACGCCACCCCCTGAATGCCCCATCCATATTACACTATCCTTATCCTGGAAAAGAATTCTTACTCCATTGGGAGCAAGGCCATAGTCTATGGAATAATTCTTAAATTCCCGTCCGTCGAATCTGCTCACGCCCGCGCGGGTTCCCAGCCATATATAATGATTATTGTCCTGCAGGATATCAAATACTGTAGATTGGGCAAGTCCCTCAGTGACACTGTAATTATCAAAAAAGTAATTCTGAGCAGAAAGTTGTAGAGATACAGAAGCAATTACACTAAAAAAAATTATTCGCCTTAAAGAGCGAATAATTTTAGAGGTTGAGCATTTTTTATGTTTGTCAGACATTAGTCATTGTATTATTTTGAGATAAAAAAGAATGTTCCTCCCTCATCTTCCAGTCCTGCAATCTTTCCAAACTGGGGTTTCTGCTGGTTATTGGAAACGACTGCAGTGGTAACCTTCTGAACAATGCTTTCGATAGGCACACATGCATCCTGGCTGTTTAGAAGCACATTGGCAAAAGTACGGGTAAACTGGCTGTTATCTACCGCCAGCTCGTACCCGGCTGAGGAAAAGACCTGTGCTGATTTTAATCTGGATGCAACCGGGTCGTTGCAGCTTTTTATCTGTAAACCGGATCTCATAGCCTGGTAAAAGCTGGGTCCTGATTCGCAGGCATCGGTTATAACAAGGGTGTGGGTTATGGTATTGGAGTATGACTGCATGGATGCACGCAGGGCGTTAATATTAAAATAAGTAAATTCATCGTCTCTTTTTGCATCAACGGGTACCCAGTAGCCTGTTTCATTAACAAATTTTCCATGTCCTGCGTACCAGATCATAAGGGAATTTACCCTGTTGCTTCGGACCAGGTCTCTTAGTTCAATGGCAAAGAATTTTTCGAGGTCCTGCTTGGTCATATCCTTTTTATGAATGAAGTTATGAACAGTATATTTTGTAAGCGCCTGTTTCATTAAGGTAACATCTTTAACCGGGCCTTCAAGACTGGCAAAATTCTGATAGTTTGAGTTTTCAATGAAAACGACCCATTTTTTACCCATTGGATTACTCTCTGCAATAGCTGCACTTTCCCTGTTAAGCATAAATACAGTTTCACTTACATTACCGAATTGATCTAAAGCTTTTACTGTAAACCTGTCTTTATTCATTACATTTATGTATGCCTGAAAAGAGGGGTTAAGGTCCTGGGGAATATAACTTGCCAGGACGCCATCAATAAAAATAGAGGAAATGAGACTTTCATCTGCAACTGAACCTTCCACATACATATTTGGTTCGTTGGAATCAAGATAGATGACATTATTATCGGAAGCATAGGGCGCAATTACTCTTACTTTCGGGGGATCAGTTTCAGTGCGTGAGACTTTGTAATTTGCGATTTCCACATTGTCGTATGTGTCAACTGCTTCAATAACCACCTGATCTGAGGTCAGATTAACAGGGGTGATAAAAGCATACCCGTCTTCCTTTTTTGTTACGGATACCGGCTGATCATTAATTGTTAATGACTTGATCTCGCTTTGATCCTGTAATATCCCGGAGAGAGAAAAAGTATTTTTATTTCTGGGCACCATGATAGTGCGTTGTGGTTTTTCTTCCGGATCAAGGAGTTTAATTACCGGTTTATCTGTTTCCCTGTTCAATTCGAATAAGCGCTTTTCAGCTTCTGAGAGCAAAGTTATTACCTCCGGATTATTTCCACCGATTTTTTTGAGAGCATCGTAATCGCGGATAGCTTCCCTGAAATTCATTGTTTGTTCGTAGGAAAAGGCGCGCTTTACATATGCTTCATGTCTGTTCGGATTTAAGGATATAACTTTGCTAAAATCATTTATTGCGTACAGATGTTGAGCAAAATTCTGGTAATATATTCCTCTTTGAAAAAACATATCTTCATTTTCGGGTTGAAGCATTATCACTGTAGAGATATCGTTAATTGCATCGGGAAACTTCATCTGTTCACTGTAGATAAGGCTTCTTGCGACATATGCTTCAGGGTAATTCGGGTTAAGTTGAATGGCAGTATTAACATTCTGTAATGCACGGGTGATGTTATTCATCCTTCGCTGAAGATCAGCCAGTGAAGTATAAGCTTCGACATAG
Source organism: uncultured Bacteroidaceae bacterium (assembly GCA_964454295.1). Taxonomy (GTDB): domain Bacteria; phylum Bacteroidota; class Bacteroidia; order Bacteroidales; genus CAYVTV01. The sequence goes on along the minus strand of CAYVTV010000020.1, from coordinate 16,300 downwards.
CGCCGGTTTTTTGAGATAGCATCCTGGTATGCTTTTAAGGCATCCTCTAACTGGCCGTTCTTTTCATTCACAATTCCATACTTATAGAAATTTTCAGCTGTTTCCTTATATCTAAGGAGAATTTTTGCATCAGCGAGAGCATTTGCAGGTTGATTAAGTTTTAACTGGGCGTCAATTTTGAGGCTAAGAGCATCAAGGTTATTTCTCTTAATACTTAGAGCGCTGGCAGCTCTTTCAAGCGCCTTTTCATAATCTCCTGTTTCATAATACATTTTTCCTGACCTGTAGTATGAATTAACGTCTTTTTTATTAAACACCACCGCGCGGTCAAGGTCTTCAGCTGCCTTTTCAAATTCACCCATCATCTCATAAGCGTCAGCTCTCCGGGTATAAGGTACTGCATTATTAGGTTGCAATTCTATCGCTTTGGTAAATTGCTGTAGCGCGTCATTATAACTACCCCTCATCATAAATTCGTTTCCGGTTTTCAGCAATTGCTTTACATTCTGTGCTGAAACATTAAGCGAAAATCCTAAAAGGATGATTGATAATATGAAAACAGCTTTTTTCATAACATAAACTGTATTAAGTTGAAAACTGATATTTTAAAACGAAAATCATATCACAAACATACAAAGATATGCAATAATTAAACCAAAGTAAATATTAAAAACTATTATTGTCCGGTAAAAAAAAATTAAAACCTGTTAAATATCACTTCCAGTTCATCTTCACCAATAGCAGATTTAACACCTGAATCATGCAAAACTGGTGCTTTCAGGCCTTTATTAAGAAATCTGTTTCCCGTGAATATCCTGGCTTCATCCCAAAGATTTTGTTCAATAAAGCTTTTTAACAGCATACTTCCCCCTTCCACAAAAAGACTGATAATTTCTCTCTCCGAAAGGTCGTCCAGAATACTTTTTAGTGGCAGGGATTCATTATTCAACATTATATATTCCACCGATGAAGTATTTTTATGTGATGAGGTGGTATAAATGATCGTACGAAAACCGTCATTAAGGATTGAAAGATCGGGATTTAGCAGTGAATTTCTTTCCATACATATGCGTACCGGATTATCTCCTGTCCAGTATCTTACGGTAAGAGAAGGATTATCCATATTGGCTGTATTTGTACCAGTCATAATCCCCATCTCTTCCGAACGCCATTTATGAACCAGTATTTGGGAAAGCTTTCGGGTTATTATTGTACGTGATTCTTCACTATAATGGGAAGACCTAGCATCAATAAATCCATCTGCAGACCGGGCCCACTTGAGGATGACATATGGTCTTTTCTTTTCAACGGAAACAAAAAATCTCCTGTTCAGGTAACGGCATTCAGGTTCCAGGATGTTATTAATTACCCTGATTCCGTTCTCTTTCAAGAAACCTATACCTTTCCCCCTAACCATGGGGTTTGGATCGGTTGTTCCAATGACTACACGAGCTATGCCTGTTTCTTTAATCAGCTGAGTACATGGAGGTGTTTTCCCAAAATGACAGCAGGGTTCAAGATTGACAAATAAAGTTGATTCCTTCAGTAACGAAGGCTGTGTAACAGAATGTATTGCATTTACTTCGGCATGAGGGCCTCCATATTCCCTGTGATACCCTTCTCCGATTATCTGGTCATTATGCACAATTACTGATCCGACGAGGGGATTGGATTTCGTCTTTCCCAGGCCTTTTGCCGCCAGTTCGAGACATCTCAACATATATTTCTCAAAAATTTCGTTGGTCATCAGTATTTATTAAATTTGATCAAAATTAATGTTTTTGCAGCTTCTTGAAACATACAGGCATTTAATTAATGCACTCGGGTCATTTTACGATGAAAATGAGAGCCGCAGCATTGTCCGTATATTACTTGAATCAGAAGGATTCAGTAATTTACAGGTTAACCTTGAGCCGGAGTCTGTTATTTCAGATGAACAATATACACATTTATGCAAGATGCTTGATGAAATTTTAAGCGGCAGGCCTGTGCAATATGTTCTCGGGGAAACGGAGTTTTATGGGTTAAAATTCAAGGTTAACAGCCATGTGCTTATTCCCAGGCCTGAAACAGAGGAGTTGACAGATATGATCATAAAAGAGAATAATAAGGAAAAACAAAAAATTTTGGATATAGGCACAGGAAGTGGTTGTATCGCTGTTACTCTTGCTTGTAAACTAAAAAAACCTAAGGTGTTTGCCACGGATATTTCTGAGCAGGCTCTGGCAGTAGCCGTTGAAAATGCAATACGGAATAATGTTAAGATTAAATTTATCCGTGATGATATATTACAACCTTCTTATGAGTGGGGCAGAAATACATTTGATATCATTGTGAGTAATCCACCGTATGTTGTAGAGGGAGATATTGAACAAATGAGATCAAATGTATTGAACTTCGAGCCTCCTCAAGCCCTGTTCGCTCACAGTGAAGATCAGCTTCTTTACTACAGGAAGATATTTGATTTTTCAAAAAAATATCTTAGCAGAAGGGGGTTGATATATTGTGAGATCAATGAAAAACTGGGGAAGGAGATTGAAAGACTGGCATTATCATATGGGTTTGAGAATGTGGAGATAAGAAAGGATATAAATGGGAGGGACAGGGTAATAAAATGTGCTTCGGCAGGCTCAGCTACCGGGCTATAACTTATCCAGGTGCAATCTGAAATCTGGAACCAACCTTCGCTGAAGCTTCGGTTGGCACTGTCTGGAACCAACCTTCGCTGAAGCTTCGGTTGGCACTGTCTGGAATTTTTAATCTTTGTATATGAAAAAAGCAAAAAAGTACACGTCCGAAGAAACCCTTCAAAAATTAATGAGGGCATGTTCGGTAAAGGAAATGTGCGAATACGATATCAGAAGGAAAATGTTATTGTGGGGGATAGATGAGTCTGATCAGAAAAAGATATTGAAGTATCTCGAAAAGGAGAAGTTTTACAGTAATGAAAGGTTCACCACTGCGTTTATTAACGACAGGTTAAAATTTCAGAAATGGGGGAAGTTAAAGATCAGGCGTGGATTAATGGCAAGAAGAATACCTGAAATCATTATTGATGAGATGTTAAATAACCCGGAGAGTGATAATTATTCAGGTAATCTGACCGGTATTCTGAAAAAGAAACTTCAGACACTAAAAGGGACAATGAGTACACAGGAAAAAAAAGCCAGATTATACAGGTTGGGCGTTAGTCGGGGATTTGAATCTGAGATGGTTTTGGAGGTTTTAAATAAAATCGTTCATGATTGAAAGTAATTTAGTATTTTTGGAAAACAAAATAGCATATATTACATGATAACATCAGAGCAGGTAAAGGAACTTATAAAGCGGCAGGATGCGCTGAGGAGGCATCTTTGACATTGAAGGCAAGCTAAGGATAATTGAAGAAGAAGAGGCAAAAACAAGGGCACCGGGTTTCTGGGATGACCCGAAAGAAGCCGAGAAGAAATTGAAATATATATCGGGGTTAAAAACCTGGACGGACTCTTTTCACAGGGTAAAGTCTTTAATGGAGGATTTACAGGTGCTAATGGATTTCTTTGAGGAAGGAGAGGGCACTGATAAGGATATTCAGCAGCATTACGAAGACACCCTCAGAGTTATTGAAGAAGTTGAACTTCGCAACATGTTGGGAGCGGAAGAAGATATTCTGGGCGCGTATCTGAAAATTAATGCCGGCGCCGGAGGAACTGAAAGCCAGGATTGGGCTGAAATGCTCATGCGAATGTATATACGATGGGGTGAAAGAAATGAGTATTCGGTTAAGGAAGTCAGCATGTTAAGAGGTGAGGAGGCTGGGATCAAATCAGTAACACTGGAATTTACCGGTGAGTATGCTTATGGTTATTTAAAAGCTGAAACCGGAGTTCATCGTTTGGTACGGATTTCTCCATTTGACTCAAATCAAAGAAGGCATACATCTTTCGCTTCGGTTTTTATCTCACCGGTGATTGACGATGACATTGAAATTGTAATCAACCCGGCTGATATTGAGATGGACACTTTCAGATCCGGGGGCGCAGGAGGTCAGAATGTAAATAAAGTAAATACCGGAGTGAGATTAAAACATATTCCAACAGGCATAGTAGTTGAAAACACAGAAACACGGTCACAGTTGAAAAACAGGGAAAATGCCATGCGCATCCTCAAGTCTCATTTGTATGAGATAGAATTGCAGAAAAAAATGGAAAAGCAGGCAGAGATTGAAAGTAAAAAGAAGAAAATTGAATGGGGTTCTCAGATCCGGAATTATGTAATGCAGCCTTATAAGCTGGTTAAAGATCTCCGGACAGGAGTGGAAAAGGGTAATGTACAGGACGTGCTGGATGGAAATCTTAATGACTTTATTAAGGCATACCTGATGGAATATGGCCGGAAAGAATAATTATATTTTATTGATTTACTGGTATGGCATTGAAAATTTATCATAATCCCAGATGTGCGAAGAGCAGAAACGGGTTAAAATATTTACAGGCGAAGACTTCTGATATAATAATTTGCGAGTATATTAAAAATGGGATTTCGATAGCTGAGTTGAAAGAGATTGCTCTGAAATTAAATGTGAAACCCTTTGAAATGATAAGAAAAAATGAAGAACTATACAGGAAAGAATTAAAAGGAAGGAGCTTTACAGATGATGAGTGGTTTATTATCCTGAGTGAGAATCCAGGGCTTCTCCGCAGGCCTGTGATAATTGGCAAACATAAGGCGGTGTGGGGAGACCCGGTTGAAAACATTGATCTTCTCATTTAGCAATATTTTATAATATATTTGTAACGCGCATATAATAAGTATTTTAGTATTACCAGATGTAAACAAAATGTAAACGGCATCTTACACAATAGTTCGTTAGACTTTTATATTGCGCTGATAATGAATATTTTAACAATTCATGTTTAGATTACTCATGTTGTTAATAATCAACATATTGCGCCTTTGCGCCATTGCGTTTTCTTTTAATTTAACGAACTATTGTTACAATAACTTAATTTATATTCTATGAAAAAACAGAATGTTGCAATTTTCCTGATCATTCTATCAGTACTTGCATTTGTTATAAGCTCCTGTAAAAAGGATGAAGGGTTTCATGAGGTTTCTGCCCTGGAGCAGCAGATACATAAGGAGATCAATGATCACAGGCAGGAAAATCAGCTTACTGCCCTTGTTTTTCAGCTTATTTTATTTAAGGAAGCCAGGAAACACAGTATGAAAATGGCTAATTTAGAGACAATTACTGATGATGGCCTTGAAGCGGTTTTTGATGATCTTATCAGTAAGATAGGGGGTACTGATGCGGCATTTATTCTTGATGCAAGCCAGTATGCCATTGCTGATACAATCGTGAATGGTATTTTTTCCAATACGGAGACCAACGCATTGACTTTGGGGACTTTTACCCAGGGGGGTGTGGGCGTTTATGCAGGCACTGATCAAATAAACTATGTCACAATCCTGTTATTAAATATACCTGATTAAAATTTTCTGAAAAATGGATTTCCGGATTGAGAAAGATACCATGGGGCAGGTGAGGGTGGATGCAGAGAAATACTGGGGTGCCCAGACGCAGCGATCCATTGATAATTTCAGGATAGGAGACATGAAAATGCCAATTGAAATTATCAGGGCATTAGCCTGTATTAAAAAGGCTGCTGCTATAACTAACGTTGAATCAGGAATTCTGTCAAAGGATAAGGCAGATTTAATTTCATTGGTATGTGATGAGATTATTAATGGAGAGCTTGATGAACATTTCCCCCTGGTTGTATGGCAAACCGGATCGGGTACGCAGACCAACATGAATATTAATGAGGTTATTTCAAACAGGGCACAGGTTCTGCTTGGGCATAAACAGGGAGAAGAGGGCATTCCACTTCTTCACCCGAATGATGATGTAAATAAATCCCAGTCCACCAATGATGCATTCCCGACAGCTATGAATATAGCTGCGTATAAGATACTGACGGAGAATACCCTTCCGGGGGTAAGGAAATTAAGGGATACATTAAAGACTAAGTCAGAGTCTTTCATGCGAATAGTTAAAACAGGCCGTACACATTGGATGGATGCCACACCCCTGACATTAGGACAGGAGTTTTCCGGATATGTTTCCCAGCTTGAACATGGAATAAGAGCAGTAGAGAATACACTTCCCCATCTTTCTGAAATTGCCCTGGGCGGTACGGCAGTGGGAACAGGGATTAATACGCCGGAGGGGTATTCAGAGAGAGTGGCAGCACATTTATCAAAAATTGCAGGGATTTCTTTTAGGACGGCGGAGAATAAGTTTGAATCACTTGCCGCTCATGATGCCATTGTCGCAGCTTCCGGAGCACTTAAAACCTTGGCAGTAAGTTTAATGAAGATTGCCAATGATATTCGTATATTGGCATCCGGCCCCCGGTGTGGTATAGGAGAGATTTTTATTCCTGAAAATGAGCCCGGATCATCCATTATGCCTGGGAAAGTAAATCCCACCCAGGCGGAAGCTTTATCTATGGTATGCGCACAGGTAATCGGCAATGATGTTACCATTAACATAGGAGGTAGTAGCGGGCATTTTGAACTTAATGTATATAAACCCCTGATCATTAAAAACTTCCTGGAATCTGCCAGGTTAACCGGGGATGCCTGCATATCCTTTAATGATCATTGTGCGAAAGGGATTGAACCGAATATTCCGAATATAGAAAGGCACCTGAAGAATTCCCTTATGCTGGTAACAGCTCTTAATCCGTATATAGGATATGAGAAAGCTGCGGAAATTGCAAAGAAAGCCCATCACGAAAACATTACGCTTAAAGAGGCAGCTATACAACTCGGTTATGTAAGTGGGGAGGATTTTGATAAATGGGTTGATCCAAAGAAAATGACAGGGGAATATTAACATTTAATCTTATCCTTATCAAAATAATGTACAAGTTTAAGTCCCTCTTCCCCGTCATAAACCACATACGTAAAATTCACAAACCAGTCACCTGTATAAATAATCCTTGTTGAATCATTTAACGGAAGATCCAGGGGGATGTGCCGGTGTCCGAAAATAAAAAAATCAATTTTTTCTTTTTCCAGTACATTCCTGGCATGCCGGATAAGTTGTTCATTTTCATCTCCAAGGTAAGGAGTGAAAGCTCCTTTAGCCAGCCTGCTGTGGGTTGACCATCTATGGGCAAATGCTGTAGCAACATTGGGGTGGATAAAAGCATAGAGCCATTGCATGAACCGGCTGTGGAAAATTTTTTTCAGCATTTTATAGTTCAATCCTCCCGGCCCAAGTCCATCACCATGTGCCAGGTAAAAATATTTGCCATTAATTTCCCGGATAATGGGGTTTTTAAAAACTTTCATACCGATTTCAGATGGCAGGTAATCAAAGATCCAGACATCATGATTTCCTGTAAAATAATTGATTTCGATACCCTTATCGGCGAGTTCGGCCAGTTTCCCAAGGAAGCGGATGAATCCCCGCGGGACAACTTTGCGGTATTCAAACCAGTAATCGAAGATATCTCCCATAAGGAAGATTACCCGGGCATCTTTTTGGACCAGATCAAGCCACTCTACCAGAAGCATTTCCCTTTCCCTGCTTTTATTTTCCGGGGGCAGGCCGAGATGCGCATCTGAGATGAAGTAAACTTTTTTTCCTGCGGGTAGATGCATTAGTTTAAAAGATTATCCAGCCATTTTTCCAGTTCTTTGCCGTAAAGGTCTCTGGCCAGTATTTCTCCGTTTTTATTCAGAAGATAGGTAGTTGGAAGTTTGCTGATATTATATAATACAGAGGCCCTGGAATTAGGGTAAGTTAATTCACAGACATTGATCCATTCCAGTTCATCCATCCAGACGGCTTTTTCCCATGCTTCCCGGTTATTGTCCAGTGATATGGCATAGACCTCAAAACCCTTGTTCCGGTATTTTTTATAGATACTATGAAGGGATGGATTTTGCAGGCGACTATCTCTTGAAGCGGATGACCAGAAATATAACAACACAACTTTCCCTCTGAGGGATGAAAGATTGATCATATCGCCTTTTACGGAGGGAATAGACAGATCAGGCATTTGTGTGTCAGCATCCTTCATTGCAGATGATATTCCAAGGAGATTATAATACCTGCGTTCAGACGCCCTTGCATCATTTACAAATGATTTTACCAGGGGGACATCGGGATATTTAGCGGAAAGTGAGTCGGCAACAATTTTCATATATTGCAGATCCAGGGTTTCGCCAAGGACAAAATTATCGGGGCTGAAGGTTTGGTAAATAGCAAAAATATTTGCCAGGGAGCTGAGATTTCCCATGATGAACCTGATGGAAAAATCGCGTTGTTCTTTGATGATATCTCTTCTCATGTTCAGATATTCAAGTGCCTGTTCTTCTGTTACTGTTGACAGTTGTTCAATGCTGTTGTCAAGTTCCTTCAGACGTGACTTTGATTCTTCCAGTCTGTTTACAAGAGTCCGGATCTTTTCAGATTCGGGAGAACCGGTGACAGTGTAATCCTTAACCAGGGAATAATAATCTCCTGTGAGATTTATTCTTTCACCCGGATGAGCCAGCAGGCTGATAAATCTTCCCTGTTTATTTCTTACCATATAGATATCAGGATGTTCAGCCTTCATTCTGAATCTGAAATTATTTTTATTATTTATTACCTGGCTGTCGAGTACCGTTGTTGTATTAATGTTTAACCGGTCAAGCCAGAGTGTTTCCTTCCGTCCGTTTTCCAGTGTACCTTTGATTACAATACTTTGTTTTTGATTGCAGGAAGATAAAAAACCAACAAGCACAAGGAAAGAGAGTAATTTTGTTGTCATCCCAATCATCGTATTTTCATATTTCAGATATAGTATTGACAGTATTAATCTGTTCCTGCTTTAACAGAAAGCCGGGTTTTAACAAGATTGATATTGTCGTGCATAGATTTTACATGTGAAAATTCCGGATAAAGATAATATAATATTGAGTCGGCACGCATAAAAATCTCCAGGTCTTTAACCGGATCAAACACATAAGTATTCGGGCCTGTTTTATTGTACAGGGCAAAGATAATTACCGGAGAGAGAGCGTGTTTATCAATAAAATCGGCAGAAAACCGGCGTAAATTGGAATACAGGGTATCGTATTGATTTATTAACTGCAGTTTAATTTCGGGGTAATCAGGGCTGTCGATGCTGTCACGTGTTATAGCAGCTATTTCTGCTATATTTTCAAGAAACTGTCTTGTTTTGAAATGGAGTCTGGCAAGGGCTTCTGAATCGGGTGATCCTTCCACGGAATAATCATTCAGGTCGTAATCCCCTGAGATAAAAATTTTTTGAGAACTATCAGGTAAAAGGATGATATAATCACCCTGTTCATTTTTCAGGGCGTAGAAAGAAGGAAAGTTTGACTCATAATTAAAAGTAAAGGAGCCGTTGTCATCGAGAAGGATGGTATCGACAGTATGAAAGGAACTGACTTTTATTTTCTGGAAGAGAAGGGTTTTATTTTGTCCTGCGGTCAGGGTGCCTTTTAGGGAAAAGAAGTCGGAGAAGTTTTCCTTATCAGATTTTCTTTGAGTGGAATCCTTGCAGGCGTGTATAGCAAATGCAAAGATTATAAGAAAAAGAAAATTTCTTATGATAAAACAGAAGGAATAGGTTAATTTCCGGCACGTGAAATAATTTGGTAGCGCAAAACAATGCATATTTTGTAAAGATTAATATGAGTTACAGGTATAAAAATATAAATTATTAAATCATTTTATTCTTTATTGCAAGTAATTTAGTATATTGTAGGGGTGATTTAATTCATTGCGGAGAACATGGGTTTTGCATTATTACTAATTAGGGCTAAATTAAAATTTATGGATTTCCGGTTTTTGGATGATTCAATTTTGAGCAAGTTCAACGTAGAAGTTTTAACAATTGTTTATTCCCGGGAATAACTCTTTACCTGAATTTTTTAAATTTATTTCAGATTTTTGTGTCTTTAAATACGAATGATCACATAAATGGAATTGTATTCTATCAGGACGGAATACAAAATTTTTTTACCAGTTAATTATTAAACTATGGGTTATCTGCAATTCGACAAGGATCAACTGATCAATCTGGAATATTCACTCGGCAGGGAAATTTTAAGGACAAACAGGGCAGGTTCATATGCCTCATCTACAATAATCGGATGCAATACAAGAAAGTATCACGGGCTCCTGGTTTGTCCCTGTCAGCAGCAAAATTTTGAAAAGTTCGTACTTCTTTCCACTCTTGATGCAACTATTGTTCAGCATGATCAGGAGTTTAACCTGGGAATTCACAAGTACCAGGGAGATCTGTATATTCCCAGGGGACACAAATACGTAAGAAATTTTGAAGCTGAGATCACCGCAGTTACTACTTACAGGGTTGGAGGCGTAATTCTTGAGAAAGAAAGTATTTTTCTGGAAAACAAAGAACAGATACTTATTAAATATACATTAATTGACGCACATTCAGATACCTTACTGAGGTTAAGGCCTTTTCTTGCTTTTCGCAGAGTGCATGATCTCTCAAAGGCCAATTTGTTCGCAAATACAAAATTCCAGTTAATTAAAAACGGGATAAGGTCTCAGCTTTATGAAGGCTTACCCGGGTTATCGATGCAGTTCAGCAAGCAGGTGGATTTTACGCCTACGCCAGACTGGTACTATAATGTTGAATACCTGGAGGAACAACAAAGGGGATATGATTTTAAGGAGGATCTTTTTGTTCCCGGATTCTTTGAATGTCCAATTAAGAAAGGAGAAACCATAATTTTTTCTGCCAGCACAGGTGATGTGAATGCTCCTTCAACACTGAAAGCAATATATTCAAAGGAAAAGAAAAAGCGGACTCCGCGCGACAGCTATATCAACTGCCTCAGGGTTGCAGCGGAACAGTTTATTGTAAAGACTGAAGGGAAGACGGAGATAATTGCAGGTTTCCCGTGGTTTGGCACCTGGGGGAGAGATACGTTCATTGCACTGCCAGGCCTTACTCTTTCCACCGGGAAAATAAACACTGCAAAAGAAATAATCGACACTATGGTGGGAAGAATGAGAGGTGGATTATTCCCTAACATGGGAGATGAGCACAATCCTGCCTTTAACTCTGTTGACGCACCTCTGTGGTTCTTCCGGGCATTGCATCAATATTCGAAGTACGATCATGATACGGATATCTGGCAAACCTATCGTGACCCCATATGTCAGGTGCTTAATGCCTTCAGAAACGGCACTCTGTTTAATATCCGGATGCTTGAAAACGGCTTGATTTGGGCCGGTGCGGAAGGAAAAGCGTTAACCTGGATGGATGCAGTGACTTCACAGGGACCCGTAACTCCCCGTATGGGTATGCCTGTTGAAATAAACGGATTATGGTACAATGCAATCTGCGTAAGCCTCGAATGGGCTGAAAAGGCAGGGGATAAAAAGTTTGTTAAAGAATGGAAGGCTCTTCCTGAATTAATAACCAGATCTTTTACCGGATTATTCTGGGACGAGCAAAAAGGCTACCTGGCTGACTATATCAACGGAGATTATAAAGACTTTTCCGTAAGACCAAACCAGATTATTGCGGCAGCACTTGATCATACTCCCCTTGATAAGGAGCAGATTCGCCGGATACTCCTGGTTGTTGAACAGGAATTACTTACTCCTAAAGGGTTGAGAACGTTATCTCCCATAAATGAAAGATATATCGGGGTTTATGAAGGAGATCAGATGACAAGGGATTCCGCCTATCACCAAGGTACAGTATGGCCGTGGTTACTGGAATTCTATGTAAAAGCCTATCTGAAAGTACACAGGAAATCAAACCTGAACACTGCAAAAAATATTTTTTATGGATTTGAAGAGGATATGACGGTTGCAGGTATAGGAACTGTTTCGGAAATATATGACGGTGATCCTCCTCATCATCCCAGGGGGGCTGTTTCACAGGCATGGAGCGTGGCAGCATTGCTCAGGATTAGTGAGATTATTCTTGATCTGGAACAGGAATTATTAGAGATGCCCTTAAATTAAAATAAATTTTTATTTTATGAGGATTTTAATGTTCGGCTGGGAATTTCCTCCTCACATCTCCGGAGGGTTAGGTACTGCCTGTTATGGCCTTACTAAAGGATTGACAAAAATTCCTGACCTGAAAATCCGTTTTGTTGTTCCCAGGGCTCATGGGGATGAAGATGTAAGTAAAATGGAAATAACAGGGGCTAATGATGTGGAAATAACGGAGCGATTTGTAAATTATGAAAATTTCCTGAAGCATATTGAATATATTGAGATTGATTCACTCATCATTCCATATACCGATCCTGAAGAATATGAAAGGATAATCCGGAATTCACGCAATAAAGAGAAGTCATCTGTTAACACAAGTTTCAGAGGTAAACTGTATTTCAGCGGCGGATATGGTGGTAATCTGTTCAGGGAAATAGCCAATTACGCTATCATTGCTTCTGTTATTGCTGAAAATAAAGATTTTGATGTAATTCATGCACATGACTGGCTCACTTTCCCTGCCGGTATAGCAGCAAAACGGGTATCAGGCAAACCGCTTGTAATTCATGTTCATGCAACGGATTTTGACCGTAGCGGGGGAAATGTAAATCCGGCAGTATATGATATTGAGAAGAAAGGGATGATAGCCGCTGACCGGATCATTGCAGTTTCAAACCTTACCAGAAACACTATTATTGAAAAATATGGAATACCTCCCGAAAAGGTGATAACGGTCTATAATGCCGTCGAACCTATCGGAGAATCGGAAAAAGTGAGTCTGAAAAGATCTATCAGCGACAATATCGTTACATTCCTCGGACGGGTTACCATGCAGAAGGGACCTGAATATTTTATTGAAGCAGCGAATAAGGTACTGCAGAAGAAAGAGGATGTGCGTTTTGTTATGGCAGGAAGCGGTGAGCTTTTTGCCAGGATGTTGCAACGGGTAGCCTCTTTGCGTATTGCGAACAAATTTCATTTCACGGGATTTCTAAAGGGAGATGATGTATACCGGATGTTTTCCATCAGTGATGTATATGTTATGCCTTCTGTTTCAGAACCTTTTGGGATATCACCGCTGGAAGCCATGCAGTCGAATGTGCCTGTGATAATTTCAAAACAATCAGGGGTATCAGAGGTGTTGCAATATGCCATAAAGATCAATTTCTGGGATGTTGATGCTATGGCCGATGCAATATATGGACTGCTGAGCTATCCGGCTCTTTCGGAAATGTTTAAAAGGCTGGGAAAAGAAGAAGTGGATAATATGAAATGGGAGAATTCCGCATACAGAGTGTATGAAGTTTACAAAGATGTAATTTAAAAGATATGAGAACATTATGTTTTTATTTCCAGATTCATCAACCTCTGAGGTTCAGAAGGTACAGGTTTTTTGACATTGGGAATGAACACTATTATTATGATGATTACCTGAATGAATCTATCCTGAGGAAAGTGGCAGACAGATGTTACCTGCCTGCCAATAAAGTAATGTACGATCTTATTAAAAAACATAAGGGTAAGTTTAAAATAGCTTTTTCAATATCCGGCATCGCTCTTGATCAGTTTGAAATGTATGCTCCTGAAGTAATAGATAGTTTTAAAGAGCTGGCTGATACGGGTTGCGTGGAATTTTTATCTGAAACTTACGCCCATTCTTTAGTCCCTCTGATCAGTAAAGCGGAATTTGAGAAACAGGTGTATAAACATAGCGAAAAAATAAAGGAACTCTTTAATTATGAGCCTAAAGTCTTCAGGATGACTGAGCTGGTGTACTCTGACGAAATCGGGTCAATGGTTGCGGATATGGGATACAAGGCTATGTTAACCGAGGGGGCCAAGCATATTCTGGGCTGGAAGAGCCCTAATTATTTGTATTATAACTCGTTAAATCCAAAGCTTAAAATTCTTCTCAGGAACTTTAAACTCAGTGATGATATAGCTTTCAGATTCTCTAACCGGTCATGGTCAGAGTATCCGCTGGTAGCAGGCAAATACATGAGCTGGCTTAAGGCGATTGATAAGAAAGAGGAAGCAGTGAATATTTTCATGGATTATGAAACTTTCGGTGAACATCAGTGGGCTGAAACCGGCATATTTGATTTTTTAAAAGCCTTACCCGGAAAAGTAATTAAGCATACGGATCTGAAATTTTGCACTCCGTCGGAGGTTGCCGACCTGCTTCAACCCGTTGCCCCATTGCAGGTGCCATTTCCCATTTCCTGGGCTGATGAAGAGCGGGATCTTACTGCCTGGCTTGGAAATGAACTGCAGAAACAGGCGTTTAATAAATTATACGAACTTAAAGAGAAAGTAGATCCCATTAATGATCCTGTAATCAAAAAAGATTTTGAAAACCTTCAGATCAGTGACCATTTTTATTATATGAGCACTAAGTTTTTCTCGGATGGGGAAGTACATTCCTATTTTAATCCTTTCGAGTCACCTTATGATGCTTTCATTAATTATATGAATATTCTGAGTGATTTTGAAATCAGGGTCAATGCATTGACATCTAAGCCGGTTGATGCAGAAGTCTCTAAATTAAGCCTTATCATTTCCGAAAAAGATGAGCTCCTTGAGAGATACGAAAAAGAGATTGCTGAACTTAAAGCTTCTGCAAGAAAAAAGAATATCAAAGGAACAAATGCTCCGGAAGAAAAAAAGGCAGGAAGGAGTCCTGGAAAAACACCTGCAAGTAAAAAGAAATCAGGGAAAGTGACTTCAAAATCAGCGACAATAGAAAAGAAATCAGGGAAAGTGACTTCAAAATCAGCGACAATAGAAAAGAAATCCGGGAAAATAACTGCAAAATCAGAAACAGCAAAAAAGACAGTAAAACCAGCGGTTACGGTAAAACCTTCAAGCCGCACTGCCGGAAAGAAAATCATCGCCAGACAGGGGACATCGGTTACAAAGGATGGCCCGGATAAACAATCGGCGGTTAAAAGTAAACCTGAAAAGAAGAAATCCGGAGATGAAAAAATAACCCGATCCGGGATAAAAGGGAAGACAGTTATAAAGAAAGGAAAGAAGGCATTATAGGATGCAGGTAAAGACGGAGAATATTTATCAACCTCTATATTTTCTGGTTAGGGTAGAAAAAAAATTATCAGGATAAAATATAGAAATCAGTAGTTTTATAACAATTTAAAATAACCTTATGAGCACAGAAAGGATCAAGCCTAATTATATTTTCGAAGTAAGCTGGGAAATATGTAACAAAGTAGGAGGTATACATACTGTAATTTCAACTAAAGCATTAACTATCCAGCGGGAATATGGAGATAAGTATATATTGATAGGACCAGATGTATACCGCGACAGTGAAGAACATCCTGAATTCGTCGAGGATTTTGCACTGCTTGCAGGGTGGAAGCAAAAAGCTGCACAGGATGGTCTGCGGGTGAAGGTTGGCCGGTGGAAAATTAATGCAAAGCCGCTTGTGATCCTCATAGACTTCACTACCTTTTTCCCAAGGAAAGATGAAGTTTTCAGCCGTTTCTGGGAAACCTACAAGCTTGATTCTATCAGCGGGCAATGGGATTATATTGAACCCACCCTGTTTGGTTATGCATCGGGAATGGTTATTGAGAGTTATATAAAGTACCATCTCGCTTCTCATGATAAGGTTGTTGCTCAGTTTCATGAATGGATGACCGGTTCCGGATTGTTGTACCTGAAAAAGAACCTTCCCCAGGTTGGCACACTTTTTACCACTCATGCAACGGTCATCGGAAGGTCTATAGCAGGTAATCAGCTTCCCCTTTACAGCAAGATGGAAGAATATAATGCAGAAGCCAAAGCTTCGGAATTTCATATTGCATCAAAGCAGTCAATGGAAAAGATATGTGCCGGTAATGCTGATGCTTTTACTACAGTAAGTGCGCTGACAGCTAAAGAATGCAGGCACTTTCTGGGAAAGGATGTTGATGTGTTAACCCCTAACGGATTTGAGGACAGCTTTGTTCCTGAGCAGGAAAATTTTTCAAAACACAGGGAAGAGGCAAGAAAAAATTTGATGAAGGTGGCTTCCTCTCTATTAAATGAGAATTTACCCGAAAATACGTTCCTGGTATCAGTTAGCGGGCGGTATGAGTTTAAAAACAAAGGAATAGACCTGTTTATTGATGCTCTTGGCAGGCTGAAAGAAAACGGTTCGTTTAAAAGACCGATAGTAGCTTTCGTTTTGATACCCGCCCATCATTATGGACCCCGGAAAGATCTTGCGGAAAAAATTAACGGTCAGGAATTTCAGTTAAGCGGGAATAAATATCTTACTCACAATCTTCATTATCCTGA
>CAYVTV010000019.1:0-26669 GCA_964454295.1 uncultured Bacteroidaceae bacterium | reverse complement strand
CTCCCTCTCGCTACGAAACCCCGCAAATTCGACGGGGTTTTATTTTTCGAGGTAGCTCAGCCGGTTAGAGCGTCCCGACTTCATAAGCCGGGAAGGCCGGGAGTTCAAGTCTCCCTCTCGCTACGATTGGGGATGGCGTTTACATGGATTTTGACTTTCACTTTCCAACGCTGGCGGAGCCATGTTTTACATCTTGCTTAAGATGCCACAGAGCCCGGGGTATATATTAAAAATCAGGACGCAACTTCACCTTCTGAAATACTTTTTAAAAGTTCTTGCGCAATCATAATATTTTCAAACAGCATAAAACTTCCCGCCTCAGACATGTCAGAATGGGAGTATATGAGCCATATCTTATGCGGGCAATTCTGACAGAGTCGAACCATGAAAAAACAAACATTAACAATTTCTCCAAAGTTCAATATATTACCCGAAATATTCAATAATATTTGGCTTTTTGCTTTGTTTTTCTTTACTTGAACTTTTTTACTACGCATTTTTAATCAACAAATTAATACCCACTGAAAGAAATGAAAATCAAAAAAGAGTATTATCCAATTCTGGTTCTGTTACTGCTAATTCCATTTTCCCTTCATGCGCAAAAAGTTATAACTTCCTCAGGTGGTTACGGATCGACCTCAGGCGCAAATGTTACCTGGACAGTCGGTGAGACCATTACCGAAACACTTACAGGCTCCACCGTAATTCTTACCCAGGGATTCAATCAGGGAAATCTTGTTATAACAGTTATTAAGGATACGGAGGAAAACGGCCTGACCTTAAAAGTATTTCCCAATCCCGCCAGCGACATGGTAACGATAGCTTCCGGCACGACCGGAATTGAAAATCTGAGGTACATTCTGTCAGATACAAATGGCAGGATACTGATGGATAATATTTTGTTTCTTCCGGAATCCCAATTCTCAGTCAGCGGTCTTAAGCCAGCTATATATTTCCTCAAAATATTTGATAATAAGAAGGAAATCGGTGTATATAAAATCGTTAAAAAATAAACGTAGTAAAATAAGACTTATCAAACGAAGTCATTATTTTATAATGCACTTTCATAGAACCATTGAAAATCATTAAATAATAAACTCATGAAAAGAATTTTTATCTCATTATTTGCGGCAGTGCTGGCCGTTTCTTTATCAGCACAGGCACCTCAGTCATTCAAGTACCAGACTGTAGTCAGGAGTGCAGACGGAAGCACCGTCCTTGCATCACAAACAGTAGCTTTCAGGATCAGCATTCTGCAGGGAACCATTACAGGGACTGAATCTTATGTGGAGACATTCAGTGTGGCTACAAATCAGTTCGGTCTTGCTGTATCCAATATCGGCGAAGGAACACCTGTAACAGGCACTTTCTCCACCATTGACTGGGGCACCGGACCCTATTTTATGAAAGTTGAAATAGACCCGGACAACGGAACAGACTTTGAGGAAGTTGGTACCAGCCAGTTATTGAGCGTGCCGTATGCCTTACATGCCAAAACAACCGATGATGCTTTTAGCGGAGATTACAAGGACCTGGCAAATGTCCCTACCGCAGTTAAATCAGATACTATGTATATGGTCAGGCTTATGGCTGCTGACGAAGATTACATCAATTTCGGCACTTTTGCGAATTTTACAAACAGCTCTGACTGGTCAATAATTGAGCGTATCATGATGCCTGCAGGATCAGGTACCGAAGGAGGATGGCATTTCTTCAGGGGTAAAGCATGGGGTGACAAGGAAGGGGATATTGCTATCAGTATAAGTACTTCCGGTTTACATGCCTGGGTCCAGAAAAGCGGGTGGAAATCAGTTACATACAGTACACCACTGGCTGAGTTGACCTGGTATAATATATGCTTTCAGTATGATGCCGGAACAAACACGCTTGAGCTATATCTGGATGGTGTGCTTGTAAATCAATTAACGGGTGTTTCACAGCAGGATGACTCCGGCAACACAAATAAAATGTTCTGGGGCGGTCAGGATGTTGCTCCGGGTGCTCATGGAGCTCTTTATTCAGAAACAAGTATTGTCTTTGCTTCGCAACACTGGCTGCAGAGAAAACTCACTCCTGCGGAAATAAGTGCTTATGACGGGACTTTTAATTCTGAACCTGCATTGTTCTTTTCAGCAAAGATCAACCCTTCATTCGTTACAGATGCAACAGGTAACGGACGTGATGGCACAAACGGGAATACACCTGAATATTTATCCGAAGTTATTATTCAGGGTTCAGAGATAAATGAACCGGTCTTTATAAGCGGAGTCAGCAACTACGGAGAAATAGATTCGGATATTACTGTTACCGGCACTGCCCTTTTTATGAATTCAGACGGCAAATATGAGAAAGCTGATGCCGGTTCTGCTTTAACAATGCCCTGTGTGGCACTTGCTCTTGAAACAGGAACAGGAAATAAGAAGATACTCCTGCAGGGCTATGTCAGCAACGATGACTGGTCATGGACACCGGGAGGACTTATCTATGTCTCCCCCGATGATGCAGGGACTCTTACACAGACTATTCCTGCCTCTTCCGGAAATCAGGTGCAGATAGTCGGATATGCTTCCAAACCAAATACTGTTTATTTTAATCCGAACCTGATGCTGATTGAAATTAAATAAGGTTTCAATGAACAAATATATTTTACTTATTATATCAGGATTTCTGATAGGCCCGGCATTTGGACAGAGTGTTGAAAAAACAGGTGGTACTGCTGCTGCAGATATCAATAAAGCAGCATCTGTTCCTTTAAATACTGTAGCGGCAATAGGCGGAACCATAGCACCAGGAGTATACGCAAACTGCAAAGAAATAAAAGAAAATCACCCGGATGTAAAAGACGGAATATATAATATTGATCCCGACGGGGAAGGAGAAATGGAGGCATTCGACTGCTACTGCGATATGACTACTGATGGCGGCGGATGGACACTCGTCACTGTTCACAGCAACGATGGCCAGGCAAACTGGACCTATAATAACCGGGCGCTTTTCTATAACGAAACCTTTATAGGCAGTGTCAATCAGCTTCATTTTGACTATAAGGGCAGGGCTATGATCCACCTTAATTTCAAAGATGTGCTCGCTATCCATGCACCATCTGGTGTATGGGCAGCATACCATAATGTTGGCAATGGGTCCACCTCGCTGGGATACCACATCACTACAATACCTTTTCCCAATTGCACAACAACAAGTGGCTATACAATGTCAGCAGGCACACTCTCAACCAGTGGCACCTCCCTCTGCAATACCAACCTCTTTTTCAATATCGGTGATTATGACGGGGGAGGGCTTTCAAACTGCTCAAATCTTGGCAGTACCCTTAACAATGCCACCTATGGTCCGGCCTGGAGTGTCAACCAGAATAACGGATGCCCTTTTGATGACCCCGGCACACACAGCAGCCTTGGAATTAATTATCAGGCAAAAGACACTGAACAAACAGCAATAGGTTTCGGCTGGGCAATCGGAGGGAATACAGGTACTGCAGGCACCGGCGATAATCATATGAAAATATTTATCAGATAAAAAATAATATTTATTCAATCCGGAATACATATAACAATACTTTATTATATTTTTATAACATACTTGTAATGAGCATTTTGTTAATTTATTCTCATATTGTGCATATTATTAATAATCAATACATTGCGCCTTTGCGTTTTATTTTAATTTAACAAACTTTTAGTATAATATTAACATGAAAAAAAATGTGTTATCCCTCTTATTTATAATGCTATCCTCTTTCATCTCAGGACAGGAAGCAGGGAAGATCAGCAGTACAGAAAAAAATGCCATTACTAAAATAGGTGGAGTATCTGTTGAATCAATTAGCAAAATAGGCAACATACCTTCGCCGCACTACTATAAGAACTGCAAAGAGATCAAACAGAACGATCCATCTGCTCCTGATGGACTCTATATAATTGACCCTGACGGGTCAGGTAGCATAGAGCCTTTTGAATGCTATTGCGATATGACAACTGACGGAGGCGGATGGACGATGGTAGGACACTACAGACATCCGGCTACGGAGAATGCACCCGATGACCTTGATAACAGGGATTATGCCTATTTCATGAAAGCCAGAAATAATGAAGCTTATGGGAAGCCAGTGTATATCGCTAATCCTGACAGCGAAGGGGCATGGACGGACTGGCGTGTGCTTAGCGGCGTATCATGGCCGGTTGAGTTTGCAGTAATTCTCGACCAACCATCATGGTCAACGGGATGGGAAGAACTTATAGCAAAAATAATGTACAGGGTTAATCAAAGAGAGGTAATGCCAAATTATGGAACAACACAGGATCTTGTTTCCGGCACTAATTTAATTTACAGACATAATTTTAGTACTGAACCAGGCGGCTGGACAGATGTGGGCAGTTCGTCCGCTTCAGACTATTTTTACTGGTATCCGTGCTCATCCGGAAATTATTATTTGACACTTTTTCACGTGAGTAACTATTTTTATATCTATCATGAGCCACATGAGCCAACTAATTACCATCATGGGGTATATTATGGTGCCGGTGTTGTGGGAGGTGATAATACCTGGCATCACAGCGCCCGTATGCTGGTAAGATAGGTGTACACTTACTAAGCTTCTTTCTTTTATAATAAACTGTATTTTCTTTCAATCCGAAATGTTCCTCCTTCACCAAAACTTCGGATGATAAAAAAGTCTAAAACCTGAAATCTGGAATCTGAAATCTGGAATCTGAAATATAAAAAAATCACCCCGCTCGAAACTTCCCGTAAAAGACCTGTCAGTGACTGACAGCGTCGAACCATGAAACAAATACAAGAACCAAAAAGAATCGCCTAACCCTGCTGATTTTGATTTTCTCCATTTTTTTACTTAATTTGAGTTTTTATCTAAACTAATCATGTAAATCATGACACATAACCGCAGAACGTTTATTAAGACCGCAAGCCTCGCTGCTGCAGGATTTTCAGTATGGAATAATAATCTCTTCGCTTCAACTGATTCTGTTACCGGAAAGGACTGGGACCTGACACTGGGAGTATGCACTTCCATCGATAATAATAATTATTTGAAAAGCCTCGGATACGAGTATATCGAAGAGAGCGTGGGAAGATACCTGAAACCTGCGGAGGACGATGAAATGTTCCAGGAACAATACATTAAATATACGGGATCACAGTTACCCATTCTGGCCTGCAACAGTTTTATTCCCGGAAATCTGAAATCCGTGGGTGAGCAAACAAATCATGAGGAAATTCTTAAATATGCCGAAATTGCCTTCCGGCGAGCACGGATGAGTAATATAAGTTACATTGTCTTTGGTTCAGGCGGATCAAGGCGTATCCCTGATGGATGGACTGAAGCAAAAGCTTCTGCCCAGTTTATTGCATTGCTTAAAAAAATGGCCCCAATAGCACAAAAATATAACATAGTGATCGTTCTTGAACCTTTGAACAAAGGAGAAGTTAATTTTATCAACTCCGTAACGGAAGGTGCAGGGATTGTCAAAGCTGTTAAACATGCGAACTTTCGCTTACTGGCCGACATTTACCACATGATGAAAGAGGATGAACCTGCTGAAAGTATAGTTAAACATGGTAAACTGATAAAACATTGCCACATCGCTGAAAAAGAAATACGATCTGCACCTGGCATTAAAGGGGATGACTTCCGTCCATATCTTGCCGCACTTAAGAAAATAGGGTACAGGGGAGGTTTGTCAATGGAATGCCGCTGGGTAGATTTTAACAGTGAAGCAGCCCTGGCTATTGAATATCTGACGAAACAGATCAAAGAGGTATAAAATGAAAGAAAAAATAGAACTTGAATATACGCTGAATACTTCACCCAAAGTACTCTTCCCCCGTCTGAGCACTCCGTCAGGGTTATCAGAATGGTTCGCAGATAATGTTAACCTGAAAGGGAATGTTTTTACATTTATCTGGGATGATTCCGAACAACAGGCTGAGTTAGTCAATATGAAAGAAAATAAATGTATCAGGTTTAAATGGATTACTGAAGGCAGCTCCAATTCATATTTTGAATTTCGGATAAACCAGGATGAACTTACCGGAAGCCTCGCTCTCCTTATAACCGACTTTTTCGATGAAGATGAGAAAGATGAAATTTCTGACCTGTGGGATTCCCAGATAAATGCACTTAAAAGAGCCATTGGTGTTTAAGATGCAATAAAGGAAATATTTCTTAGCTTTGCTCTCCTGATGGACATGCTTAACCCTTAAAATCCTTCCTGAGTGTTTAAGAAGTTATATAAACTGGTGCTGGGAACTTTCATAGGACCTTTTATTCTTACTTTTTTCATCGTTATTTTCGTTCTGCTGATGCAGTTCCTGTGGAAATACATTGATGAACTTGTGGGAAAGGGACTTGAAACTGAGATAATAGCAGAATTACTATTATACACTTCTGCCAGCCTGGTGCCTATGGCATTACCCCTCGCCGTACTGCTGTCGTCTATAATGACCTTTGGAAACCTCGCTGAACATAATGAACTTCTTGCCTTTAAAACTGCCGGCGTTCCCCTTCAGACCATCATGCGCCCGATTATCATTTTCTCCTGTGTTATTACAGTGTTTGCTTTCCTTTTCAGTAATAATGTACTGCCGTATGCTAATCTCCAGATGAGATCACTGCTGTATGATATCCAACGCCAGAATCCGGAACTGCAGATAAAAACAGGTGTGTTCGACAATACTCTCGAAGGTTACAGCATACGCATTGAACACAGGGATCCCAGAACCAACCTGCTGAAAGATATCAGGATATATGATCATACCGGCCAGCAGGGAAATACTACCGTTACACTCGCAGATTCAGGATATATGCAGATGACTGCTGACGAAAGAAATCTGATCATTACCCTGTATAACGGATATACTTATATTGAAATGCAAAAGGACAGAAGAGTAAGAAGAGATAAAAGCTATCCCGCCCGAAGGGACAGGTTCGAAGAACAACAGATGATCATCGAACTGAAAGACTTTGGCCTTCAACGAACTGACCAGAATCTGTTTAAGAGTTCTTTTCATATGATGAATCTGTCACAACTCATGTATGTGGAGGATTCACTTATTAATCAGATTCTTTTGCATCACTCAAACTTATATAATGTTCTCCAGAGAACAAGCTATAACACGGAAAGAATTCATATGAAAAGACCTCACGATAAGGATACCATCAAAACTGACGGGCAATTCCTTAAGCTTAGCCTGGATTCCTTGTTTTTTAATTTACCCAGAGATAACCAGATACAATTTGTTAATGATGCCATTAGCCTGGCCAGGAATACTATTAATAACATCAATACCAACTTTGTTTCTGTTGACAGCCAGATAAGACGATTACGAAGGTATCAGATTGAAATGCACAGAAAATTCACATTGTCGGTAGCATGTTTTTTCTTCTTCTTCATAGGCGCTCCACTGGGGGCTATCATCAGAAAAGGCGGACTCGGTATGCCCGTTGTTGTCTCAGTGGTGTTTTTTATCCTTTATTATATCGTTTCATTAATGGGTGAGAAATTTGTCAGAGAAAGTGTTTTCAGCCCGTTTTCCGGAATGTGGTTCTCCACATTCATCCTGATACCAATCAGCTTCTTCCTGACTTATAAAGCAGCAACAGATTCAGTGATCATGCATGTAGATACGTATTTTAAATTCTTCAAAAAATTACTGGGAAAGACTGATTAATTTAATGTGAACCCTCCCATGAAGATTCTGATCCTTTCTCCGAAATTACCATTCCCCCCGAAAGACGGTGGTTCTGTTGCAACACTGAACATGGCTGCCGGACTCGCTGATGTCGGAAATGATATTACCCTGTTTTGCCTGAATACCGTTAAACATTATTTTCCTGAAGAAGACATTCCCCTGAACATAAGGGCGAAGATAAGATTTATAACTGTCAGACATGACACTTCGCCAGGATTCTTTTCAGCAGTGTTAAACTTTCTGTTCTCCCGTAAACCCTATATTGCCGTGAGATTCCGCTCTTCAGCCTTTAATAAATTGCTGGTGAAAACTCTGTCAGAAGAAAAATTTGATATCATCCAGGTGGAAGGGCCCTATTTGAGTTGTTATTTCAGAACTATAAGGAGATATTCCTGTGCACAGATATCTTTTCGTGCTCAGAATGTTGAATCCGAAATATGGAAAGGGATCAGCAAAAATACATCTTCCCTACTGAAAAAAATATATCTGAATAATCTCTCTTCCAGAGTTCTGAAGCTTGAAAAAAAGGTGCTAAGCGAATCTGACCTTTTTGTTCCGATCACCGAATCCGATTGTCGATTATTTTTAACCTTCAGAAAGGATATTTCTTATCATATATATCCCACCGGATTTGACACGGCTGAATTTGAGAAAACGAAAGGTGCATACCAGTATTCCCTGTTTTTCCTTGGTGCACTTGACTGGAAACCAAACAGGGATGGCTTACTGTGGTTTTTAAAGAATGTGTGGACTACTAGAGGTTTTAATACGAAATTTCATGTTGCCGGCAGGTGTGCTCCTGAATGGCTGAAACAAAAATTATACAGTACTGAAGGAGTGGTTTTTCACGGAGAAATCGAAAACTCCGCTGATTTTATCAGCAAATACGGCATAATGATATGCCCCATACTCACAGGAAGCGGTATACGCATTAAAATACTTGAAGCCATGCTGATGGGTAAAACCATTATTTCAACCCGGGTAGGAGCGGAGGGTATCCCTGTAACCGACGGCGAAAATATCATACTGTGTGATAAACCGGAGGATTTCTCCAGGAAAATTCTTTTTCTGGAGAAAAATTCCGCATGTGCCGCTGAATTAGGATCCAATGCAAAAAAGTTCGTTATAAAAAATTTTAATAACTTAGCGCTTTGCAAAGATTTATGTGATTTTTACCGGAAAAACCTGAAATGATCCCTGAGCTGTTATTTTGGATGTCCCTGTTGGCTTTATTGCATTCCTACATATTCTTCCCGCTGATCCTGAAAGTTCTTTCATTCAGAAAGAAGGAAAATCAACTGGTTTACACTACTGATGAGCCTTTGCCTTTTGTATCTGTAATAATGGCTGTCCATAATGAGGAAACGGTGCTGATTGAAAAACTTAAGAGCATATATTACAGCTATTACCCGCACCAGTCTATCGAAGTACTGGTGGGTTCTGATGCTTCAAAAGATAGTACCAACCGTATATTAAATGTATATGAAGGAAATTATGAAAGCTTTACCCACAAAGAATTTAAAATAAGAATAGGAAAGCCGGAAATAATAAACCGCCTGGTTCCTCTGGCTAAAGGCGATATTCTGATTGTCACAGATGCCAATATCTTTCTCAGACCTTCCACGATTTTCGAAATTGTGAAACATTTCAAAAATCCGGATATAGGACTTGTAGATACAAAAATGGTTCACAGGGGAGAGAAAATTACCGGTATTTCCTACCAGGAAAATGCATATATCAAAAGAGAATTTAATATCAAGGAAATGGAAAGTAAAATATGGGGAACCATGATGGGCCCTTTTGGAGGATGTTTTGCCCTGAGAAAAAATCTATTCTCTCCTATTCCTAAAAAATTCCTGGTAGATGACTTCTTCCTGAACATGATAGTGCTTACAGAAAAATATAAGGCTATTACCAGTTCAACTGCCCTGGTAACGGAGGATGTTTCAATAAACCTGACCGAAGAGTTCAGAAGAAAAGTCAGAATTGCAGCCGGAAATTTCCAGAATCTATCAAGGTTTTTTAAATTACTGTGGCCCCCCTGTAAACCAACAGGATTTTGCTTTCTGTCTCATAAAGTACTCAGATGGATCGGTCCGTTTTTTATGATTATTATGTTGATAACCTGTATCTTATTAAGAAAGAATGTTTTCTATTACTATTTATTTATCACCCAGATAGCTATTTTTTTAATACCTTTGGCTGATTTTTTACTGCAAAAGATCAGGATAAACAGCAGATTTTTACGTTTTATTACACATTTTCTGAGTATGAATCTTGCATTGTTTACCGGTTTTTTCAGGTATGTGACAGGAATCAAAAATAATATCTGGCAACCAACAAGGAGGAATCAAAGTGAATGAAATTAAGTTAAATACTGTTGAAGAAGCTGTTGAAGATATAAGACAGGGGAAAGTGGTTATCGTGGTGGATGATGAAGACAGGGAAAACGAGGGTGATTTTGTATCAGCCGCAGAACTCATTAACCCCGAACTGGTTAACTTCATGGCTACCCACGGCCGTGGACTAATTTGTGTTTCCCTCACTGAAGAAAGATGTGAGGAACTGGAACTGGAGATGATGGTTGGTAAAAATACCAGTATTCATAAAACAGCTTTTACGGTATCAGTTGATTTAATTGGAAATGGCTGTACTACAGGTATTTCCGCTGCCGATCGTGCCAAAACCATTAAATCTCTGGTGGACAATGAAACTCGTCCTGAAGACCTGGCCCGACCTGGTCACGTATTCCCCCTTAAAGCCAAAAGAATGGGAGTGCTGAGACGCGCAGGGCATACCGAAGCCGCCGTGGATCTTTCCCGGCTTGCCGGATTAAAACCAGCAGGGGTGCTTGTGGAAATAATGAATGAAGATGGCTCAATGGCCCGGTTACCGGAACTTTCAGAAATTGCACAAAAATTTGACCTGAAGATTTTAAGTATTAAGGAACTTATTTCCTACAGGCTTAAAACAGAGAGTATAATTTTACGTGGAGTTGAGGTGGACCTGCCTACCAAATACGGGAATTTTAAATTGATCCCTTTCATTCAGAAATCCAATGGTCTCGAACATATAGCACTTATTAAAGGTGAAGTTGATAAGGACGAGCCTGTCCTTGTTCGTGTGCATTCATCCTGCGTTACCGGTGATATCTTTGGCTCCTATCGCTGCGATTGCGGTGAACAGCTCCATGAAGCCATGAGAATGATTGAAAAAGAAGGTAAGGGGGTCATCCTTTACATGAACCAGGAGGGTAGGGGAATAGGCCTGTTTAATAAGATTAAAGCTTATAAATTGCAGGAAGAAGGACTCGACACCCTGGAAGCAAATATACAGCTTGGATTCAACGGCGATGAAAGAGATTATGGAGTCGGCGCCAGTATGCTGCACACCCTGGGACTGGGAAAAATTAAGCTCATAACGAATAATCCGGTTAAAAGAGCCGGCCTTGAAGGATATGGTATTGAAATTGTCGAAAATATTCTTCTTGAAATTAAACCCAATAAATTCAACCGTTTTTATATGGAAACCAAACGCGATAAGATGGGACATTTTCTGAATATCGCACGTTACGATCCTGAAAATACAAACGAATAGAATAATTGTTCATTAAGATAACATGCCCGCCTCTCCATCCCCTCATAACCTGAGGATCATCTTCATGGGCACTCCTGAATTTGCCGTGCCCTCGCTGAAAATATTGTTAAACAGCGGATATGACATTATTTCAGTTATTACTGCCCCTGACAAACCTGCAGGACGTGGCCGCAAAATCAGGTTCTCACCGGTGAAAGAGTTTGCCCTGAAGAATAACCTTTACATTCTTCAACCCGAAAAATTAAAGGATACTGCTTTTATTGAAGAGCTGAAAAGACTTCAGGCAGACCTGCAGGTCGTTGTCGCTTTCAGAATACTTCCGGAAATTATATGGAGCATGCCTTCGCTGGGTACCTTCAACCTGCACGCATCCCTGCTGCCTCAATACCGTGGGGCCGCCCCCATAAACAGGGCCATCATGAACGGTGAAACAGAAACCGGACTTACTACATTCTTCATCGACCACCAGGTTGACACCGGAAACATTATCATGCAGGAAAAAATTAGTATCGCCGAAAATGATAATGCGGGCTCACTGCATGATAAAATGATGATGAGAGGAGCAATACTGGTGGCGGAAACAGTTAAAATAATCCATTCCGGAAATCTTACTCCTGTTCCCCAAAATGATTCCTCCATGTCTCATAAAATGTTAAAAACCGCGCCAAAAATCGGAAAAAATGACTGCCGGATTAACTGGCAGCAAACAGGAAGGGTAATACTGAATCTTATCAGGGGATTAAGCCCTTATCCTGCTGCCTTTTCTTTCCTGTATCAGAATGATAAAATGCTTACCCTGAAAGTGTTTGAGGCTGATTTTATTCCCTCCGGTAAAACCTTGCCTCCGGGAACAATAAACTCCGATAACAAAAAATATATGAATGTTGCAGTAAAAGATGGTTTTATTAACATAAAATCCCTGCAGGCTGAAGGAAAAAATAAGATGAATATTGAACAGTTTCTGTCAGGCTTCAGGGATATTTGTAACTACAGGCTAAGGTAATCACTTGTCAAACTCAAACAGTATCTTTTCTGGTTCATCCGGTTCTTCTGTCTTTTCTCTCTCAGGTTTCTGCTTTGGAATTCTGACTCTCTTTCCATCCACATTTTTTAATTGCTTTCGCAAAGACAGTTTCTGACCCGGTAAAGGTTCTTCACCGTATTCCATGAGATTCTTCCTGTATAACTTAGCCAGTTTGACAGCATACATCTGTGAAATGATATACATGGTTTCTCCTTCCTTCACTACATGGAACTGTTTACCTGCCTCCGCTTTATTCCTTTTTGGTTGTATATATAGTATCTGTCCCGGATATATACTGTCTTCCCTGGTAATTTCATTATAACGGAACAATTCAAAGGCAAGAAGTTTCAATTCCTTCCTTATGCTCTCAAAACTATCACCTTCCTGTACTATTATATAGTTTACCCTGTTGTTATTATATACAGGACGCAGGAGGGGCATTTCTTCATCACCAGAGTATATATCTTTTCGTCTTCTACCCGATACGGCCATATCATATTGATGCAAATGGTTGTCTTCGATTATTTTTATTAACATATTGTCATAATTCAGGTTGGTTGCATATCCCGCTTTCTTTAGTCCTCTGGCCCAGCCCTTATAGTCAGTGGGCTGTAATTCAAAAAGAAAAGAATACCTCGCCGATCTCATCAGAAATTCCGAGTGATCAATGAAGGATTCCTCAGCAGCGTTGTACTTCCTGAAACATTCACGTCTCTTATCATCATCATGATAAATGACTTTTCCTTTCCATGAACTGTGACATTTAATTCCGAAATGGTTATTTGCTTTTACGGCAAGCCTTGAATTTCCATTATCGGATTCCAGCATAGCCTGTGCAAGTTTAATACTGGCAGGAATACCTGTTCGCTGCATTTCGCGGATAGCAGTCTCCTTGTAGGTCTCAATGTATTCAGCTCTTGAAATATTTCTCTGTGCATGAAGACAAAAACAACAACCTGTACATAGTATTAAAAATAAAACTCGTTTCATATCCTTGTTGTGTGCGCCAGTTCATAGGAGTTTCAGGCGAAGGTGTTACTCAGTTAATTACTTCTGTCCATTTCATCCTGTATGGAAAAAACACTAAACAGATCATTTGCCGGAGGCTCTGCAATTATAGTGATTTTTTCTTTTTTTACAGGATGGATAAAAGATAATTCACGGGCGTGAAGGCTGATCCCCCCGTTTTTATTTGACCTGGGAAATCCGTATTTTAAATCACCCTTAACAGGACAGCCTGTTTTCGCCAGTTGCGCTCGTATCTGATGATGCCTGCCGGTATGGAGAAGTACTTCGATAAGATAATAATTATCAGACATGCCAATAAGCCGGTAGCTGAGGATTGCTTCTTTTGTGTTTTTGCAGGGTGCATTATGAACTAATGTCTTGTTCTTTATAGTGTCGCGGGAAAGATGATGAATCAGCGTGCCGGAGGATTTGTCAGGTTTGTTTTTTACAATAGCCCAGTATTTCTTAATCACTTCCTTCTGCCTGAAGATTTCATTCAGCCGGGTTAAAGCCTTCCCTGTTTTTGCAAAAACCACCACTCCGGAAACCGGCCGGTCCAATCTGTGACTTACCCCAAGAAAAACGTTACCCGGCTTGGAATCTCTGTGTTTGATGAATTCTTTTAATTTAATTTCCAGTGAAATATCCCCGGTCTTGTCAATCTGGATCAATTCCCCGGGCTTCTTATTAATGGCGATCAGGTGGTTGTCTTCATAAATGATATCGGGAGTCTCAGCCATAATTTACTAGTATTGTTCTTTCTCATTAGGGAAGTCTGCATTTCTGACATCCTCGATATAATTTTGTACCGCACCAAGGATCTCCTGGTAAAGATTATGATATCTACGTAAAAAACGGGGCGAAAATTCCCTGGTAATGCCAAGCATGTCATGTAAAACTAAAACCTGTCCGTCTACATTTCCCCCGGCACCGATTCCAATTGTTGGAATCTTAATGCTCTTTGTTATCTCCCCTGAAAGGGTAGCGGGAATTTTCTCCAGCACCAAAGCAAAAACTCCTGCTTCTTCAAGTATCAATGCATCTTCTTTGACTTTTTCAGCTTCCTGTTTTCCTGTTGCCCTGACAGTATACGTTCCAAACTTATGAATGGATTGCGGCGTTAAACCCAGGTGCCCCATTACAGGAATACCTGCACTTAAAATTCTTTCAACGGACTCCTTTATTTCCCTCCCGCCTTCCATCTTCACAGCTGCCGCACCGGTTTCCTTCATGATCCGTATTGAACTGTTTAATGCTTCTATCGAATTTCCCTGGTAGGTGCCAAAGGGTAAATCAACCACAACCAGAGCCCTCTTAACACCTCTTACTACCGATGCTGCATGATATATCATGGAATCAAGCGTAATCGGGATGGTGGTTTCAAAACCCGCCATAACATTCGACGCCGAATCACCCACCAGAATAACATCAATACCTGCCTGGTCCAAAATTCTGGCCATTGAATAATCATAACCTGTTAACATGGCTATTTTCTCACCCCTCAGTTTCATTTCATTTAAAACATGAGTGGTTACTCTCTTTACTGTTTTGTAAACTGACATATTAGTTGATTTTACTGATACTAATGCAAAGTTGATAATAAATTTGATAATAAACGGATAACTTCAGCCTTTTAATTTTAAAATTCTGACGTTTTGTCACTTTTCAGTAAAAACTAATAAATGGCATAATGATTGACAAACATAGAAAAAGTAATTTAAAAATAATAAAACAGTAAGATATGGGCAAAATTATAGGAATAGATTTAGGTACCACTAATTCATGTGTAGCTGTAATGGAAGGCAATGAACCTGTTGTGATCCCCAATAGTGAAGGGAAACGGACAACCCCTTCTGTTGTGGCATTTGTGGAAAACGGGGAAAGAAAAATCGGAGATCCTGCAAAACGTCAGGCCATTACAAACCCTGCCAAAACAGTTTTTTCCATTAAAAGATTTATGGGTGAATCTTATGATAATCTGAAAAAAGAAATTGATCGGGTGCCTTTTAAGGTGACAAAAGGTGACAATAATACACCCAGGGTGGTAGTTGATGACAGAAAATATACCCCCCAGGAAATTTCTGCTATGGTATTGCAGAAGATGAAAAAAACAGCTGAAGATTATCTGGGGCAGGAAGTAACAGATGCTGTAATAACCGTTCCTGCCTATTTTAGTGATTCACAACGCCAGGCAACAAAAGAAGCCGGTGAAATAGCCGGATTAAATGTAAGAAGGATCATTAATGAACCTACAGCAGCTTCTCTTGCCTACGGTATCGATAAAAGGAATAAGGATATGAAAATAGCCGTATATGACCTTGGAGGGGGCACATTTGATATATCCATACTGGAACTGGGAGACGGAGTATTCGAAGTGAAATCTACAAATGGAGACACACACCTTGGCGGTGACGACTTCGATCATCTTGTAATTGACTGGCTGGCTGAAGAATTTAAAAAAGACGAAGGGATCGATCTGAGGAAGGACCCAATGGCTATGCAACGATTAAAAGAAGCTGCAGAAAAAGCAAAAATTGAATTATCAAGCTCAACACAGACAGAAATAAATCTCCCATATATTATGCCGGTTGACGGAATACCGAAGCATCTTGTGAAAACCTTAACAAGGGCTAAATTTGAAAACCTTACCGATTCCCTGATACAGGCAACCATAGAGCCTTGCCGTAAAGCACTCGCTGATGCCGGATTAAAGACTTCAGATATTGATGAGGTTATCCTTGTTGGAGGCTCAACCCGTATTCCTGCCATTCAGCAGATCGTCGAAAAATTCTTTGGAAAAGCTCCGTCAAAAGGAGTCAATCCCGATGAGGTTGTTGCAGTAGGTGCTGCTATCCAGGGAGGTGTGCTTACCGGCGAAGTAAAGGATGTCCTGTTGTTGGATGTTACCCCGCTGTCTCTGGGTATAGAAACGATGGGGAGTGTTTTTACCAGGTTAATTGAGGCAAATACTACCATTCCAACCAAAAAAGCGGAAACATTCACCACTGCAGCTGACAATCAGCCTTCTGTTGAAATTCATGTCCTGCAGGGTGAAAGACCACTGGCCCGTGATAATAAAACCATCGGCCGTTTTCATCTCGACGGTATTCCACCTTCTCCAAGAGGTATGCCTCAGATTGAAGTGACCTTTGATATAGATGCCAACGGAATCCTGAATGTGTCAGCAAAGGATAAAGGTACAGGGAAAGAACAGAGTATCAGAATTGAAGCCTCATCAGGCCTCACGGATCAGGAGATTGAAAAAATGAAAAGAGAAGCTAAGGAAAATGAAGAAAGCGATAAACAGGCAAGAGAGAGAATTGATAAGCTTAATGCTGCTGATAGTCTTATCTTCCAGACTGAGAAACAATTGAAGGAATTTGGGGATAAAGTCCCTGCAGACAAGAAAGCAGGTATTGAAGAGGCTCTTAAAAAACTAAGGGAGGCACATAAAAATGAGGATTTGAATGCTGTTGAATCGGCAACAGCAGAACTGAATGCCAAATGGCAGGAGGCTTCCGGGGAAATGTACAAATCAGCCCAGTCTGCCGGAACCGAACAGCCTCATGAACAAACCGCTGATGCCTCAAAAGATTCAGGTGGGAAAAACGATACCGAAGTGACTGATGTCGACTTTGAAGAAGTTAAATAAATCAGCATCTTATGTTTAAATGTACTGTTTGTGGATTTGTCTATGATCCGTCAGAGGGAGATCCGGATGGGGGAATTCTTCCCGGAACTCCTTTTCATGATATCCCCGATAACTGGACATGCCCGGTATGCGGGGTTGCAAAATCCGAATTTGAACCTGTAGACTGATACCTTATTATTTAACAGGAATACGTTCCATTATTCCTGTTAAAAGTTTCCAGAAACGTGATACGGAGGAGATTTGTATTCTTTCATCAGGACTGTGGGCACCTTTTATGGTGGGACCTATGGAAATCATGTCCAGATATGGATATTTCTCAAGGAATAATCCGCATTCCAACCCTGCATGCACCGCCTTTATTTTTGGGTCTGTATTAAATAGTTCTTTATGTGTTTCCGTTGCAATACGTAATATATTTGAGGATTTGTCAGGTTTCCAGCCTGGATAACCTGTGCTGTGCGTAACAGATGCGCCTGCAATTGTAAAAACTGATTTTATCCGTGAGGCAATGTTAAGTTTGGCAGATTCTATTGCACTGCGCTGACTCGTCGTTACAATGATCTCATGTTTTCCCCCTGATTTGACAGAGGCCAGATTTGTGGATGTCTCAACCATTCCCTCAATCTCTTTGCTCCAATCTATTACCCCATTTGGACAGGCATAGAGACTGTGAAACAAATTTAACTGAGTTTTCTTGTTAATAACATTCTGAGGATGATCCGACAGTTTTAAATTGATCTCCATTCCCGGCTCTCTTAATGCATATTCATCCTTTATATCCTCAATAATTTTTAACCACCATATCTTGAAATCAACAAAATAATCTGCATGTATGGTAAAAATTGCCAATGCTTCCCTGGGAATGGCATTTCTTAGATTACCACCGTCCAATCTGCTGAGACGGATCTTAAACCGCTCTGTGGCATGTATCAGGATCCTGGTCAGAATGATAATAGAGTTACCGGTGATAATGTGAATATCATCCCCCGAATGACCTCCTTTTAAACCCTTAACTGAAATTTCACAGGCTGTATGATCAGAAGGAATGCCTTTGGGCTTACAGGTAAATGTGGCCAGGGTATCAATGCCACCGGCACATCCAATAAAAATTTCTCCTTCATCCTCTGAATCCAGATTTATAAGAATCTTTCCTGACATAAAACCAGTTTCGAGCTGTTGTGCCCCTGTTAATCCCGATTCCTCATCAACAGTAAACAAACATTCAAGCGGACCGTGCTTGAGATCATCCGATACCAGAACGGCCAGCATGGCGGCTATACCGATACCATCATCCGCACCCAACGTTGTGCCACTGGCTTTCATCCATTCACCTTCAATGACAGTAACTATCTCATCATTATTAAAATCATGGTCCGAATTACTGTCTTTTTCACATACCATGTCAAGATGAGCTTGCAATATGACTGTCTTCCTGTTCTCCATTCCTTTAACAGCTTTCTTTTTAATGAGAACATTCCCGGCTATGTCAGTAGTGGATTCAAGTCCGTGTTTTCCTGCAAAGTCCAGAAGATACTTCCTGATCCGGTCCTCCTTTTTTGATGGCCTTGGTATCTTACAAATCTCTGAGAAGTATTCCCATACTGCCGCAGGCATTAATGCGCTTTCCTTTATCATAAATTACTCTTAAACTTTACTGAAATCGGAAAATTTACGTATCACCTGATCAATGTACGTCTTCGATACGGGTAACGACACTTTTTGTGGCGTATCCAGTTCTAATATTAATCCGTCTTTATCTTTTTTCAGTATCCTGATTTTTTCAAAATTGACCATTATTGAACGGTGACATCTTACCAGTCCCATAAGATGTAAACTCTGTTCAAGATTTTTCATGCTGTTACGCACAAGATATTTGGATATTTTAGATCCGTCATGGTAATGAACTGCGGTATAATTATCAGCTGCTTCCAGATATAAAAGATCCTCACTCTTGACGGAAAATTTTAATACCCCTTTCTCATCATAAAAGGGGATCATCCCAACCACAGGGTTTGCTGTTGAAACATTCTCTGCCAGGTTGTCGAGTGTTTTACTCTGCTCCCTCCATGCCAGATATAACCAAAGAATGATATAAGGAAGCATGATTACCAGGGTGGTAGTTTTTATGGTCTTTTTAAAGGAAAAAACAAAATCCCTGGGATCATCCAGAAAAAAATGCTGAACAAGTGTGTAAACCAATGCCATTGCAACAATTTCTCCTGCAATCCATAAGCCATACTCACTGTATTTTAACGTTTTTAGTTTGCTGAATTGCAGCATCAGTATCCTGCTTATTACAATAACTAACATCCCAATCAATATAACCACACTGGAGACCAGGAATAGCTGCATTTCGGTAACATTATA
Source organism: uncultured Bacteroidaceae bacterium (assembly GCA_964454295.1). Taxonomy (GTDB): domain Bacteria; phylum Bacteroidota; class Bacteroidia; order Bacteroidales; genus CAYVTV01. The sequence goes on along the minus strand of CAYVTV010000019.1, from coordinate 7,296 downwards.
CCATGTGCTGATCCCAAAAGGAGCATATATGTTAATGAACACCAGAGCAAAAACTGCAGTGAATATAACAAAGCGAAGAATATTTGCCCTCTCTGTAAGGTGCCGGGGTATAGTTCTTTCCCAGATCAGCATAATTAATTTTTCTTTCCAGCCAGCAAATGTATTTATTTTTTTAATTATTAATTCACTCAGCAGATATATTTACCCTGATTATAAATCGTAAAAGTTATGAACCGGCGCAGAAAGGCAGTTTTTATTCCAACAGTCTTTCAGTTTGTTGAAAATCGCCCCTTTATTTTGAATTTCGCCCCTCCCATAACATTTATATCCCCATAAGAGTATGTGAATCCCTAATTTTTGCCTGATTACGGGAAGCTTTATTCCTTTGCTGAAAAAATATATGTAAATGAATTTTATTGACCGGTATATTTACCTGAAAAGTGTGTTTAACTTAAGGGATGAATGCATACCCTTGCATGACCCTGCGGTGGAAATCAGAAATGTAAATTTTTGCAGTGACTTCAGTAAAAATGAGTTTGTGCTAGATAAAAGGTCTTTTATTGATTCACAAATAAATGAAAATTTACATTTTAACTATCCTGTTTTCGTACCGGTGGGTAACAAAAAGAACAACAAGGCAATATTACTGGTACATGGACTTAATGAAAGATCATGGAATAAACATCTTGGATGGGCTTATCAATTATGTAAAAGTACTGGCAAATCAGTTATCCTTTTCCCAATTTCATATCATATGAACAGGGGTCCGGCAATCTGGACAGATCCGCATGAAATGGGGAAACTGATAGAAATACGTAAAAATTCATTTCCCGGTATTCAATATTCAACCATCGTTAATCTTGCTCTAAGTGAAAGGCTCACTATGGTCCCACAGAGATTTTTTATGTCAGGATTTAATTACGCCGATGACCTCATTAAGCTTATTAAAGATATTAAATCCGGAAATCATCCATTGCTTCAGGAAGGAACAGAAATTGATTATTTTGCTTATTCTATCGGGGTATTTCTTATGCAATGCCTTATAATGGCTGATCCGGAAAACCTGTTCCGAAATTCAAAATTTGTATTTTTTGCCGGGGGTTCCCTGTTCAGTGAAATGAACGGAGTATCAAGGTTTATTATGGATAACAAAGCTTTTGAAAGGATTTATCACTATTTTTTAAATGAAATGGAGGAGGAAATATTGCATGATGGTGAATATTCCCGAGTACTTGGAGAAAGTAGTATGGGTAAGGCATTTAGGGCAATGATAAGGGCGGATAAATATAAAAAGATGAGAGATAAGGTAATAGATTATTTCCGGCCCCGCATTCTCATTATTGCATTACGGGATGATAAAGTTGTTCCCCTGAAGGGCATACTGGATCTATTTGGTAAACAGGCATTAATTAAAGTTATGCATTTTAAATTTCCCTGCATACATGAAAACCCTTTTCCGGTTCATTTATCCCATGCATTGGAAAGTGTGGACAAAGCCTTTAACAAAGTATTTATGCAATCAGCAGCATTCCTTGCTTAACTTACAATATTATGCTTTGCTATTGTCCTTTTGTTTTTTATGCCCTAGTACTCTGGGAACCGTGTTGCAGTAATTTTTGTAATCTCCATTATATTTTTTTATCAAAAATTCCTCTTCTGATTGAATCATAAAAACGCAAACTATAATATACAATAAAAACCAAATAAATACCATCAATGTAATATATGTTATAGTTACAGCAGCCAACATGAAACCATATCCAACCAGTTGTGGATTTCTGGAATATTGATACAACCCTCCAGTAATAAGATTGTTGTTGTCAATTCCTAAACTACGTTGAGTACCCAGTTTAAGCCAAGAAAGCAGTAGGATTAACGCACCACTTGCAAATAAAATTCCTGAAAAGAGAGTATGCAATTTATTATGAGGAAATGGAGGTAAATATGGATATTTAGTTTGTAGTGCCCCATAAATTAGATTAGCATGCATACCAAAAACAAGGATTTCAAGCAAATAAGAAGTCATGGATAATCTCATCCGTTTCTTATAATCTTTTTTTATAATATGACGAAAAATGTAATATGAGAATATGACAAAAATGACAGACAGTAATAAAAATTTTATATTCATAAAAATGTCTTTAAACTATTTGAATATGCCACACAACGGTCGAGTGTATGTTACGGGCGGGAATTATTTCTACCTCGTTTTGACTGATATACATATTCCCTCTTTTAGCAAGTTATAGAATTTCTCACAAAGACCCGCCTGGAATATACACTTTATAGAATCCAACAATTAGTTCTGTTTCCTTTTCGTGGTGACTTTCCAACCATCTTCTAAAATCGTCTTGTGTTTTAAAAAAAGTAACTGACATTTTGGTTGAGTAAAATTTGTGCTTTCTGATACATTCTCATTCATTTGGTAGAAAGAATTATTATTTTCATTTTATAATTGGTCATACGGTTCAGGTTGAATTCCGTCAACATCAGTAAATCCATATTCTCTTGCTAGTTCAGCCGCTACTAATATTTGTCCCGTTTTTTTCATTATGTTTTTATCGGACGCTAATGCTGTAATTGCTCTACCTACAAATATTGAAGTTTCTTTTTTTGGATTTGGTGTTCTTTTCGTGTCATCAATGTAACCAGGATAAAGGGAAACACAAGCAACTTTATGTTTTTTCAATTCTTCTGACATATCCATAGTCATTTTGTCTACGGCTGCTTTTGCAATACCATAGATTACATTTCCATAGTATTTCCTGCTGGCATAAAAAGATATATTCACAATCAGACCAAAGCCTTGCTTTAACAATATTTCAGTAGCATAAAAACTCGATACATAATTCGAACGAACTCCAACATTGAACATTTCTTGCCATAGTTCAATTGGTTGCTCCCAAAAAGGTGCTTTCCATTTGAATTCAGCATATTTTTTTCTATTTCTTAGTCTGTTATATCCACCCCAAGCGTTATTAACAAGTATATCCAATTTGCCTTCACTTTTCTGAATTAATTCAAAAACGGCTTTCACTTCATCATCATTTTCGTGATTACAAACTACCGCAATTCCCTTGCCTCCAGCGGTTGTTATTCCTTTAACGTCCTTTTCTGAAATACTTCTACCAGTCACATAAACAGTTGCTCCGGCTTCTCCAAGAGCCAAGGCAATACCTTTACCAACATTTTTTGTGCCTCCTGTTACAAGTGCAATTTTGTCTTTGAGTGGTTTCATTTTTATCCTCTTTTGTATTTTTAAAATCAATCATTATGATTCATTATCTGCGTGTCATTTCTTAGCCTTGCAGGTAACGGTCTCGGGTATTAAACGTAGGGCATTTCGGAGCTGCGTACTCGTCCACCGAGACTAAGCTTGCTAAGAACCCGAAACTTGTGGAAATCACTGTCCGCCCTATGTTTTATACCCATTGTTATAGGTAGTTTTATAGATATTCATTCAATACTTTAATATTAAAAAGGTCAATTTCATTAAATTTGTATAAATTATTTAATGTAAAATTAAACCACGTTTCTTTCTTTTCTATATGTTCGTCATCATTTTCATCATATGTGGGAGCCGAGAATTCAGTAACAAGCATTTTTCTGGTTAAAAAATTAACACTTATCCCTTTTGACTCCATTGTTCCTCTATGCATACTTTCATATTCAATACCAATTAAAAAGAAGTCATCATTTTGATATCTAAATTTATAAGTTTCGTTAGTAACATACCAACTACCAGCATTAAACCATAAATAATAATTGATTTCTAAAATACCTTTTTTAATTTCTATTCCTGAAAATGGATCATCCATTGTTGGTGAAGAAAGAGAAGGAATGATTCCTTTTTCATTCTTGATTAATTCATATTTTAACGTTTTATGTAAGTTTCCACCCATATAAACATTTCATGCAATATATCATTTTGTTTTTCTTGCCCTAAAAAAATCAATTAATTAACCCGTTGTGCTATTAAGAAGCCAACGCATATTTTAAATGGTTCAACGGTTCCCCGTTCTTAAAATTGATATACTGTAACATTGTTACAGCAGTGATTTTACAGAGGATACGCACTGAAAGACCTTTTGTTATCTTAGCATAATTTCTCTTTAGCATCAGCTGATCACAAAGCTGAGAGAAGAGAGTTTCAATGCGTTTTCGTGATTTCATAAATATAAAAGGAATATGTTCTTTGTCATGCTGATTAGACTTTACAGGAGTAAATAATTTGATTTGTCTGGTTGTAAATAAATCCTGTTGAATGGGTTCAGATACATATCCTTTATCTGCAATTAATGAGCAATCAGCTATTCCTGAGTATTTTACCTCATATAGAAAGTGGATGTCATGGATGCTGGCCTTGGTTAATTCCATTGAAGAATACACTCCCCTCACTGAAGTGGCAAGATGAAGTTTATACCCATAGAAGTATGCTTTGTTGCCAGCAGAGTAACCACGGTCAGGAGCAGTCTCATAGTCATCCTTGCATATTTTACTTCTACTTATTCTGGCATTTTTGCAGATGGGTACCGGAATTGAATCAACCAGATAGATATTTTCGCCTGCATTCAATAGGGAAGAAATCTGGTCATTTAATTGTGCGATTAAATCACTCAATCGCCTCCTTCTTCGATTAAATCGACTTCTATCAATAAGATTTGGGAAATCATGGATATGATCAGATTTAATCTTTCCAAACAAGTAATTCTCGCTGTCAATACCTTGGGTTTCACCCACTATAGAAAGCGTAATTATTTCACAATCAGACATTTTGGGCTTGTTAGGGTAAAAGTAATAGTTATCGTCAGCATCAATATAACCTTTAAAAAATAATTTTATAATGTTAAAAATCTTGTCGAAATTTGATTTGAGATTGTGCATGATAAAGGAGTTTTTGTGGTTAAATACTTCCTTTAAATTACTGAATATCAGTAATATGCGCAATCTTTTTTCAATATAGTTATTAACAAAATTCAATAGCACAACGGGTTAATTATTTACTTTTTATTTTGTTCGTATTCTTCAACAATCAATTTAGCCGTTTCATAATCATTACTATTGATAATAATTTTAACAGCACCTGAACCACCTGCTGAAACTTGCCATGGAGCCAATGTACCCATAATCTCGTCTTTCAAAAAAGTTTCTATTTTAGAATTCTTCAATAAACTGCTAACTATTTCAGCATCTATTGATGAACCTGCAAATATTTCTACCAAGTCATTCTTTTTGTCTTTTGTCATATTTTTTATTTAGAAGGTTTGTCTATAACTAGTTCTTATAAGGGATACGTACTACATTTTTAGTTTTACTAGTTTTCGTTTTAATAACTTATGAACATAGTAAAAAATTGAGAAGTTCTGAAATGTTTAGAGTTTTAATGTACTGTAAATAAAAGATATAAAAGTCTTTTGTTTTTTGACAACTATTGTCTTTGTGGTTCACTCCACACCCCTGTCATCCATCAGGCAGGAGTTCGGGACAGGCGCCACGCAATACATTACTCTAGTTGGTCGTGAGAAGGCTTAGTTACGCGCAAGCTCGTGAGAACATTTTACTAAGTTATAGGACAAATAGGATTCTTAAATATATAGGGAGATAGACTTATTACCTCCCCTATTTCTAAAATATTATAATTCCATTTTTTTACATATCTCTTTGTATTTCTCATTCATCTTTAAAAGATAATATAAATTTTTAAGTGTTGTCATTATTCCCACATCATCTGGAGATAAACTATATGATTTTTCAAAGTAAGGTAAAACTTCTGAAAATTTAGCATCTGCTTTTTCTTTTGCCACCAAATATTTTGCGTTATCAGCAATTTCGTTTGCAATATCTCTTAATTCAATTGCTTCATTAAAATAAATAACACCTAAATTATATTGAGCTTCGAATAAATTCGGATTTATCTTAATTGCTGTCTTATATTTTTCTTTAGCTTTATCAAACTCACCTAATTTATTTAATAATTGTGCTTCAGCCAATATATAATGAGGGTTTTCAGGATATTTTTCTTGTGCTATCTTTAAATAATAAAATGCTCTTTCGCTATTATCAGCTTCTGATAGATAATAATTTATTATTCCTCCTATTAAATCAGAATGTTCAGGATATTTTTTAAATCCGGTTTTTAAGACATTTAAATATTTCTCAGTATCTCCTTTTGCTTTATAACAATCAGCCATTAAAGAATAAGTATTACCACCGCCACCGCCAAACTCAAGTTCGATTAACCTATTACAATATACTATTGCTTCATCATATTTTTGAATTCTTAGTGCTGCAACAGCAGTAGAAAAAATTACTGCAGTATCAATTTCACCTTTAAAAACAGACATTTCTTTTACTTCAAGAGATTTAGCAAAATACATGAAAGAACTTTCATAATCCTTTTCACTATAAGTGTTAATCGCCATTTCAATAAATTTATTGACAAGATATATAAATTTTAAATCTATAGCACTTTGATAAGGTCCAATACCATTCATATCATATGCTTTTTTATAATTATCAAAAGCTTTAATCAATGGATAATCACAAATTTTTTGAAATTCAGGATTTTCAGTAGCTGCAATTGCATTGTAAACAATTCCTTTTACGTAATAAGTTTTTCCCCAATCTTTGGTTTGCTCTTGTGTTTCAGCATATTCAATTGCTTTTAATGCCTCGTCAAGTTGTTCTCCACTTTCAGCCCAATTCTGAGCATTTTTTACATTTTTCTTTTGTGCTTGTACACTGTTTATCATGAGAAACATCACAAAAGCAAGTGAGATAGTTGATAGTACAATTTTTTTCATTATTTAAAAAATTATTAGTTTGTAGAACGAATATCAATACTGTCTCTATTAATTATTACGAAAAATACGTAATAATTACTTAAATGTCAATATTTTCAAAATAAAATTACTACTGCAAATTACGGTCAGCTCTGTAGATGTTGCTGATTTTTTTTCGGATAGAATCGGTTGTCTAAAGAGAATTTTTGTGGGAACTTCGGATAGATATCTTTATAAAACTCCATAATTTCAATCATGTCTTTATTTAAATCTCCTTTTTTATATTCAAGAAGGTTCCAGTCCTTTGGAATTAATGAGTTAATTAATACATATTCAGCATCATGGTTTTGACCATAAATTATAATTGAGGAACAAATAAGATAAAAAACAGTAATAATTAATCTTTTCATCTTTTCATCTTTTCTTTTTTTCTATAAAATTACCTATAACGTGCGGCGATTGCCGTAGTTGCCGGAATTCGGAGATGTTTCCAGTCACCCGTTAACCTTACCCG
>CAYVTV010000018.1:0-26751 GCA_964454295.1 uncultured Bacteroidaceae bacterium | reverse complement strand
CGCACTTCATCCGACTTTGAGTATGAAAGGGCGATTGGTCATCATAATAAATCTATGAGACCTGAAGTAGAAACAGTGTTTTTACTGACTTCTCCCGAATATTCCTATGTTACTTCAACTATCGTACGTGATATTTTGTTCTATGGAGGCGATGCTTCCATGTTTATTCCCGAAGGTATTGACATAAAAAACTACATATCCTGATGGATGGTATGGTTTTTATCAATATTATTATGGCTTCTGCCTCAGCCTGGTTTTTCCGGCTTAACTTCCATTTCCGGTCATTCTCCCGGATATGCGGGTGTGCCTGTGGTTTTTTACGAATATACTGAAGGGGTTTTTAACACTAAAAATGTAATTTTTGAATTTACCCCTGATGAGAAAGGATACTTCCATTCTGACTTTGAGATAGACAAAACAACTTGTCTTTATTCAGAAACAGGGGCATTGATCTTTTATTTTTACGCAGAACCCGGTAAATCTTATAAACTGAATCTGCCTGAGCGCCGGGTAAAAACTGCAGGGGAGATAAGAAATCCATATTTCATTCCCTCCCTGGTACATCTGCCCGTTGAGGTCTTGTCCTATTCGTACTGCAGGGATATCAATGAGGCGATAAGAGAGTATGATGCCGCATTTGATCCATTCTACAGTCAACAGGTATTGAGATATTATTTACCTGAATATAGCAGGGAAAAAGTGGATTCTTTTCTTATTGCTGTCAAACAGGAAATGGCAAGTTGTGATCCTGATTACTTTGATTCCTACATATTTTATAAAACCGGCCTGCTTGAGTTTACCGTAAGTGAGTTTAATATGAATGACATTATATCCCGTTATTTTCTGGATAAGCAGGTTAATATGTCAGTATCTTCCTATTGGGAATTATTTAATAAGGTATTCGACAAATATTTTGGTTTTCTGACCAATAAGGAAGAATACCGGGAATTGTACAAATGTCTGGCAGGCGCCAATTTTACGGCTATTGAGAATCTGCTCAGGAATGATCCTGTTTTGGTTAACGATACTATCAGAGGATTGGTTTTTCTGAATGAGATCCATAATGAATTTCACGCGGGTTATTTCTCAGTAACAGTATTATCTGCATTGCTGGATTCACTGTATGTTAATTCAGGGGTTGGTTTGATAAGGGATCTGGCCTCTGTTATTAAAAATAGGAACCTTCGTTTGCTTCCGGGATCAGAGGTGCCTGATCTGTTACTTACCGACAGGGAAGGCAGGTGCATGAATATAAATGAATTACAGGGAAATTTTATATACCTTGGCTTTTGTCACCCCGACCTGGGAGAATGTCAAAGGGAGCTTGAATATCTCAGGTATTACCATCAACGGTTCAAAGACCGGTTAATAATAATTACCGTTCTGGATGATGCTACTGAAGAAGATCTTATCAGATTATCGGAGGAATATGATTATGGCTGGATGATGGCAGTGCTTTCCGAGCCGGAAGAGGCATTCAGGGATTTTAATATCAGGGGATTTCCCGCCTTTTTCTTTATAGGCCCTGATCAAAGGTTCATTCAATCGCCCGCCACACTACCATCCGCCGGTTTTGAAAAAGTTCTGATATCCACCCTTCGTGGTTTGGGGAGAGACAGTGGATTATAAAACATTACCTGCCTTGAGTACCTCAATGATTGATGGATAGGTATTTTTTAACATGAATTCTGTTTCCCCTGGTTTTACCCATTTTATCATGGAAATACCTTCTGCTGTTTGTGGCACTGGTGTAGCAGTGTCGGTTGATATCATTTCAAACCAGATAGTTTCCTTAAGCACAGGGGACCCGTTCAGCATGTAAGTATGGTATGTTTTAACGATCTCTTTTCCAATTGTCAGTTCTTTTAATCCACATTCTTCCGATACTTCGCGGAGTGCGGATTTTTTTGCCTGTTCTCCCGGTTCGTTTTTTCCTTTTGGCAGATCCCATATATCATTCCTTTTAATAATCAGGAAATCGCTGTTATCTCTTTTTACCAGGCCGCCTGAAGCCTTTATCAGGTTAAAACAGGCAGTGAATTTCTTTTTTAGCTTATTTATATCCTCATGGAAAAGATATAAATGACGGATTTTTTCCAGTTCCAAGAAAATAGCAATTAGCTCTTTCAACTCCTTCTTTTTACCGTATTTATAAAAGAGTCCGTTATTTATTCTGAATGAAGATCTGAAATTATCTTCAAAAAAAATTATTCTGTCCTTGAAAAAAACTTTATACATTTGCCGCAATATGAAAACTGAAATAAAAATTGCTGAATACCTGCTGCAAAGTAACGCAATAAAATTAGATCCGGCAAACCCTTTTACCTGGGCTTCCGGCTGGAAGTCCCCCATCTACTGTGATAACAGAAAAACGCTGTCATATCCTGAGATCAGATCGTTTATAAGGGATGCTTTTACGGAAGTAATAGCAACACATTTCGGGAAACCTGATCTGATTGCAGGGGTTGCCACAGGTGCCATTGCGCAGGGTGCCCTTGTGGCAGATAAATTAAATCTTCCTTTTGTGTATGTCAGGTCGGCCCCAAAATCGCACGGACTCGAGAACCTTATTGAGGGAGAGGTAAAGGCAGGGCAGACAGTTGTGGTAGTTGAGGATCTGGTATCCACAGGGAAAAGCAGTCTGAATGCCGTTCAGGCATTACGAGATGCCGGTTGCAGGGTGGCTGGAATGGTGGCTATCTTTAATTACGGATTTCCGGTTGCCGAAGAAAATTTCAGGTTAAATGACTGCAAACTCGTTACCCTCAGTAACTATGAGGTTTTGCTGCAACTTAGCCTTGAGAGGGGAATAATAAAAAAAGAACAGCTGGCAACCCTGGCTGAATGGAGGAAGGACCCGGAAAGATGGAAGATTTGGTGATGTGGTGATTTGGTGATGTGGTGATGTGGTGATTTGGTGATTTGGTGATGCCGTGATTAACTATTTTCCTTTGTGTCCCTTTGTGTAATCCTTTGTGTCCATTGTGGTTAATTACGTTATGAGTTTAACCACAAAGGACACAAAGGCTAAATCATCCTGTCTCCTGGATTTAAAATTAAGACATTACCCTTAATTCATTAAAAATGAGTAAAATAGAAAGCAGAATAGGTGTGATCAAATATAATGATGAGAAAGTGTATTCTTTTATTTCGGATTTTTCCAATTTCAGTAATCTTATACCCGGAGATAAAATTACTGATTGGCAGGCTGATAGGGAAAAGTGCAGTTTTAGTATTGCCGGAATAGGAAGAGCCGGGCTAAAATACGTTGAAAAGGATCCTTTCAAACTGATCAAAATAGCCAGTGATGAAAACACTCCCATGCATCTTACGATGTGGATTCAGTTAAAGAACACAGGTGAAAATGAAACGAAGGTGAAAGTCACCATTGAACCGGATGTAAACTCAGTGATGATGATGATGATAAAGAACCCGCTGGAACAATTTCTGGAAAGGCTGGTAAATGAAATGGAAAAGTTCCGTTTTTAACTACAGGTATTCTATTTCCCTGAATACTACTTTCAGGAGCTTGCCATCTCTTCGTCTGAGGAATAATTCACCCGATTCTTCCACTCCGGTGATCATAGCATCGAAGCTCACATTGCCCTTTCTGAAAGGAAGGAAGGTATTGAGACCATAAAGGCTTTTCAGGTATTCCTTATCAATTTCATCTGCCTCATTGGATTCCAACATGGAGTACCAGAGCTCAAATTTATCGAGTAAAAGTTTAAGTACATGGTTTAAATCATTGGATTTTAAGGTTTCCTGCAGAACAGAGGCGGCTTTCAGCGGCATATCTTCAAATGTTTCCTGGTTAACATTTATACCGATACCAATCACAGATGAAGTGATCATATCTCTCAGCAGAGAATTCTCTATAAGAATACCCGCAATTTTTTTTCCTGCTGTCAGAATATCATTTGGCCATTTAATGACCGTTGATACACCCAGATCAGCCAGGCAATCCCTGATGGCGAGGGAGGATACTTTAGACAGTCTGAACTGATCAAAGGCATTTATAAATCCGGGACATATAATAATACTGCATAACAGGTTCTTTCCATATTCACTTTGCCACTGATTACTGCCCTGTCCCTTGCCCTTTTCCTGCAATTTTGCAGTTACAACAGTATTGCAGGCAGACTTTTTGTCTGACAAAAGGGCAGATGCATAATTATTTGTTGAATCTGTTTTATCCAGTTGAATAATTTTGAAATTGCTCATGACAGGTGGTTATATTTTTGAATTAAAGATACGAAAATTAAGTGAGTTTGATATGAAAAGTATTAACAAGACAGAGAGATCAATATATGTACATTAAAAATGACTACCTTTGTATCGGTTTACTTTTTAGCAATATTTAATGGTAAAAACAAAAAAAGTCACTGATAGAAGCTTGCTTAATATAATTATAGAAAGCATAAAAGATAAAAAAGGCAGGGAAATTGTAAGTATAGATCTACGGAAAACCGGAAGTTCGGTTTGTGATTATTTTGTAATATGTCATGCTGATTCCACGACTCAGGTTGGCTCTATTGCTGAATCTGTTGAGAGGAAGGTTAAAGAAGGGTTAAGGATGCACGCCGGGCATATTGAGGGAATTCAGAATGCACAATGGGTGCTTATGGATTATGCAAACATTGTTGTGCATATTTTTCAGACTGAATACAGGACTTTCTATGCTCTGGAAGATTTATGGGCTGACGGCAAAGTAAAAAAACATGATGATAATATAACCAGGTTAATAGATGGACGGAAACAAGAATAAAAGTAAGGTTAACAAAAACGGTAACCAGGGAAATAATGACAACAGGGGAGGGTCAAATCAACCCCCACAGAAACCCGGGCTGAAAGCGTATTGGATATACATTCTGATAGCTGCCATATTCATTGGGTTACAGTTCTTCAGATTTGGAGAGACCGTGCAGGAGATTGACTGGAACAGGTTTTCCGGAATGTTGAAGAATTACGAGATTTCACGGCTCCTTGTAGTTAACAAGGAAAGGGTGGAGATTTATGTTAAGAGGGACACTGATGAAAGTGTGAGTATAACCGATCAGTCGAGAGACAGAGGTGTGGGTGCATTTGGAAAGGAGACCCCTGCTTTTTATTATACCATAATATCGCAGGACAGGTTTGTTGAGGATATTAATGCTATTATAAGCAACATGCCCGAAGAAAAGCGGCCTGAATTCAAAACGGAGACCAGGAATGATTATTTTGGAGTAATCCTTAGCTGGGTAGTGCCCATCCTCCTGCTGGTTTTTATCTGGATGTTTATTTTCAGGAGAATGAGCGGCGGTGCCGGCGGACCGGGCAATATTTTCAATGTGGGAAAGTCACGGGCACAGGTGTTTGATAAAGAAACTTCGGTAAAAGTTGATTTTAAGGATGTTGCCGGCCTTGAAGAAGCTAAAACGGAAGTGAAAGAGATAGTCGATTTTCTTAAGAATCCAAAGAAATATACTGAACTGGGAGGTAAGATTCCTAAAGGTGCTTTGCTCGTAGGTCCTCCCGGAACAGGGAAAACATTACTTGCCAAGGCTGTGGCAGGGGAAGCCAATGTTCCGTTTTTCTCCATTTCCGGATCCGATTTTGTTGAGATGTTTGTAGGCGTGGGTGCCTCAAGGGTGAGGGACCTTTTCCGGCAGGCTAAAGAGAAAGCTCCCTGTATCGTGTTCATTGATGAGATTGATGCTGTGGGCCGGGCACGTGGGAAGAACCCGAATTTCGGGGCCAATGATGAGAGAGAAAACACACTGAACCAGTTGCTTACCGAGATGGATGGCTTCAGTTCCAATAGCGGGGTCATTATCCTGGCTGCAACAAACAGGGCTGATATTCTGGACAGGGCGCTGCTCAGAGCCGGACGTTTTGACAGGCAGATACATGTTGAACTACCTGACCTTCACGGCCGGCAGGAGATATTCCAGGTTCATCTCAAACCGCTGAAAATGGATAAAGAGCTCGATATTAAGTTTCTGGCCAGGCAAACACCCGGATTCTCCGGTGCAGATATAGCAAATGTCTGTAATGAGGCTGCCCTGATCGCTGCAAGAAAAAGTAAAAAAATCATTCAGAAAGATGATTTTCTGGATGCTATAGACAGAATAATAGGCGGACTTGAAAAGAAAAACAAGATCATCTCTTACGACGAGAAAAAAACTATTGCATACCACGAAGCCGGACATGCCACCATTAGCTGGCTGCTGGAACATGCAAATCCCCTGGTAAAGGTAACTATAATACCCAGGGGCAGATCTTTGGGAGCTGCATGGTATCTGCCTGAAGAACGACAGATAACCACTACTGAGCAAATGCTGGATGAAATGTGTGCCACCCTTGGCGGAAGAGCTTCTGAGGATATTGTTTTTAACCGGATCTCTACAGGAGCACTTAACGATCTCGAAAGGGTTACGAAAACTGCCTATGCCATGATCTCATACTTCGGAATGAGTGAGAAAGTGGGGAATATCAGCTTTTATGATTCTTCCGGGCAGACTGAATTTGCATTTAACAAACCATACAGTGAAAAAACAGCCGAACTTATTGATAACGAGGTTAAAGGACTTGTGGAAGTTGAATACGAAAGAGCGAAAAAGGTATTGACAGAACACAGGGAAGGACTGGAAAAGCTTGCCGGACAGTTACTGGAGAAGGAGGTAATTTTCAGCGAAGACCTGGAAGCTATTTTCGGAGCAAGAAAAGGCAAAACCACTGAAGAGCTAAGGATGGAATTAATGGCTAAACAAGGGAATAACAATTCGAAAAACGGGAATAAGAAAAAAAGTTCTTCAGAAAATAAAGAAGCAGACGTCAGGCCGGTGAAAAAGTCTAAAACCGGAAAATCCAAACCGCTAAGTACAGATTAACTTATAATCCCGGCATGCCAAAAGAAAAAGTCCTGGTGTATTCCACCAACAAATCCTATCAGGCAGGTCTCCTGAAAAATATCCTGAACGATAATGACATCCCCAGTTTCATTATCGATAAGCAGGATTCAGCATACCTCTTCGGCGATGTCGAAGTGTATGTATATGCTGATGACTTTTTGCGGGCTAAATCACTAACAGAAAAATTTGAGGAAACTTGAAGGAATTACTTAAGAGAAGTCTTACAGGATCAGTATTCGTTATTCTGATGATAACCATGATATGGTGGAATATCTGGTCGCTCTCAATACTGCTTTTGTTTATCCTGATAACAGGAATGACTGAGTTTCTTAATTTAACCGGGTTTCAGCGTCAGCCACAGTTGAAATTATTACTAATTCTTTTTTCTGTTCTTATATTTTCAGTGACACTCATCTCCAGGCTGGAATGGCTCTCTTCCGGTTTTATTTTGTATGTAGCTTTATTCAGTATATTCTTCAGTGTGCTTATTCTTAAAGTGAAAACTGATTTTTCCCCGGAAAAAATTAAAAGTGCATTAACAGTATTTGTATATATCGTTCTTCCCGTCAGCCTGACGCTCTTTATTACAAGCTTCCGGACAGACGGCTACAATCCGGATATTCTGCTTTTACTATTTGTATTAATATGGACATATGACAGTTTTGCCTATTTAACAGGAATATTGCTGGGTAAGCATAAGATACTTCCTTCAGTTTCTCCCAAAAAGTCATGGGAAGGCTTATTCGGCGGACTTGCCTTTACCCTCCTGGCTGCTTTTCTGATATCAAAACATTCGAATACACTGGAAAGTTTGCATTGGATGGGCATAGCTGTTATTGTGGTCATTACAGGTACAACAGGTGATTTTTATGAATCGTATCTGAAAAGAAAAGCCGGAGTGAAGGATTCAGGAAACCTCCTTCCCGGCCATGGCGGTATTCTGGACAGGTTTGATTCGTACCTTTTTATTTGTCCTGTAGTATATTTGTACCTTTACTTAATACAGTGACGAGTGACGGGTGGATGAGTGGTTATGTGGGTAAGTGGTTGAGTGGTTGAGTGGTTGAGTAGGGACGCACGGCTGTGCGTCCTAAAATACAATATATTATTTATTAAAAATTTGCAACATTTTATCTGGTAATACATTCATATCCAAATAATTAATTACTCTTATGATCTTAAAAATTCACAGGGAAGGTATCAGTATAATTGCAATGACAGGCATATTGCTATTACTGATCAATCTTATTCTGTTTGTGTTTAGCGTATTTACAGTTCCTGTTCTGCTCGTTATCCTTGTTCTGTCAGTATTATTCCTGGTTTTTGTTTTGCGGTTTTTCCGGGTTCCGGCAAGGAATTTCCTTTCCGTTGAGAATGCGGTATATTCACCTGCTGACGGCACTGTGGTTGCTATTGAGGAGGTTTATGAGCCGGAGTACTTTAAGGATAACCGGCTTTTGGTATCTGTGTTTATGTCGGTCTGGAATGTTCATATAAACTGGTGTCCCGTATCGGGAATTGTTAAATATTTCAGATATCATCCCGGAAAATATCTTGTTGCACGTCATCCCAAATCTTCAGAGTTGAATGAGCGAACCAGCATGGTGCTGAAGGACGAAAAAGGGCGTGAAGTGCTTGTAAGGCAGATTGCAGGGATAGTTGCCAGAAGAGTTGTTTATTATACCGGGGAAGGGCTAAAAGTCAATGCTGGTGAAGAATATGGCTTTATCAAATTTGGCTCCCGGCTGGATGTTTACCTTCCGCTTTCAGCAGAAGTGAAAGTGAAACTAAAAGAAAAAGTTAAAGGGAAATATACCTTACTGGCTATTTGGTAAACTATAAAAAATTCCTAAGGTATTTAAATAAAACAGGGGGCTGTCTCATTAATTGAAATATTATCAACCACGAAGGACACAAAGGACAACACAAAAAACACAGCGCCTTCGCTGAGTAGCTTGTACCTTCCTTCGGCCGCCGGAGGCTTGCCGAAGACGCGGCGCTGAAGCTACGGCAACACACAGTCAGCGCTCGCGGAAAGCACTGTCAGTTAGGAATATATGCTTCATTTCCTTTGTGCGTACTTGGAGTCCTTTGTGGTTAAAAACCTTTATGAGACAACTCTTATCCACAAACAGTTGAAATTTCATTGCATCGAACTCACCTTAATTAACATTCCTTTAACAACTGGAAATATATATACAGTTATATTTGTGGAAATTTTAATGTAAAAAATTCACAATCATGAAAAAATTATTTGTATTAATATCACTTGTAGCTTTTATGGGCGTTGTTGCATCACCGGTTTTTGCAACCTTTAATGACAGTCCGGTTATTGTTAACCAGGATAAACCGAAAGTAAAGGAATGTGACAAAAAGGCTGAGCCGAAAAAAGAATGTCCTGTGCCGGTACCTTGTTGCCCGGCTAAAAAAGCTGCCTGTGATAAGGAAAGGAAGTAGTATAAACCTTACGCGATAAAAAACCGCTTCATTTATATGGGGCGGTTTTTTCTTTTATACACCACATACGAATAATCAACCTCATTCTTTCCCTCAGCATTGTGTCTTTCCCCCGACACTTCCTCCCATTCATCTAAATCTATTTCCGGGAAAAAAGTATCTGCATCGGGGGATGCGTGGAGCCAGGTAATATAAAGCCGGGATGCATAAGGCAGGAACTGCCGGTAGATCATTCCCCCGCCTATGATGAAACATTCATCGCTTCGCTCACATTTAGCAAGAGCATCTTCAATGGAACCGGCCATGATACAGCCGGGAAACTGTTCGCCGGGAACATCTGAGATCACAATATTGGTACGGTTCGGAAGAGCGCCGGAGGGGAGCGAAAGAAAGGTGTTTCTGCCCATGACGACGGTATGCCCTGTGGTGAGCTTTTTAAACCGTTTCAGGTCATCGGAAAGATGGTACAGAAGCCTGTTGTCTTTTCCAATAGCAAAGTTTTCAGCTATGGCAACGATGATGGAGATATTTTTTTCGGGCATTATTCCGGGTATTTGTTAAACCGATATTTCACCTTTAATGTGCGGATGAGGGTCGTAGCCGGTAAGAGAAAAATCTTCAAAGTTAAAACTGAAGATATCTTTGATATCAGGGTTTAGTTCCATCCGGGGAAGAGGTCTGGGATCCCTGGAAAGCTGTAATTTTACCTGTTCCAGGTGGTTCAGGTAAATATGTGCATCTCCCAGGGTATGGACAAACTCTCCGGGCTGTAATCCGGCGACCTGTGCTGTCATCATTAACAGCAGGGAATAGGAAGCAATATTAAATGGCACGCCCAGGAAGATGTCAGCGCTACGCTGGTATAACTGACAGGAAAGTCTCCCGTTGGCAACATAGAACTGAATAAGAATATGACATGGCGGAAGTGCCATTTTGTCCAGATCACCTACATTCCAGGCACTGACGATGTGTCTTCTCGAATCAGGATTGTTCTTTATAGAATGAATTACCCCGGATATCTGGTCAATGGTTTTCCCATCCGTGGCAGTCCATGATCTCCACTGGTAGCCGTAAATCCTGCCCAGATCACCTTTTTCATCTGCCCATTCATTCCAGATAGAAACGTTATTGTCATTTAGATATTTAATGTTGGTATCACCCTGCAGGAACCAAAGTAATTCGTATATTATTGATCTGAGATGCAGCTTTTTCGTTGTCATAAGAGGAAATCCATGACCCAGATCAAACCGCATCTGGTAGCCAAAAACGCTGATTGTACCGGTTCCGGTACGGTCTTCTTTTTTAACCCCTTCTTTAAGAACATGGGATAAAAGATCAAGATACTGCTGCATTTGTTTTAATTTAAAAATGACCGGAACATCCGGATAAAAACAGGATAAAAATTCCCTTAAAAATAATGAAATAACTTATCAGGTGAAACTGAACCTGTTCCGTTGATTTGTTAACAACTCTCAAGTAGTTGACAAGCAAATAATTACATTATGGCATGGTTCATAAATAATTTACCGGACAGTTCTGTGGATGTTGAGATTATTATACCATAAAAACCGGTTCTGTTGAAAAGACAGTTAAAAAGAAAATGATTATTGCTCATAAAGAACCATTGATTTTCTTATATTCGCATTAATATAGCAGGACAATGAATAGTATTTCCAGGTATATAATCCTGACAATCAGCTTGCTGGTTATTGGTTTTTTTCTATGGTATTTCAGTAATATTGTCATATACATTATTGTGGCTTCCGTGCTCACTTTAATTGGCAGGCCACTGGTTAAATTACTTGGGGAATTACATATAGGTCGCTTCAGGATACCTGCTGCATTACGGGCTCTTTTTACGCTAATGTTACTTTGGTTTCTGGCAATAGGCTTTTTCAGGGTTTTTATTCCGATAATAGCTAATGAAGCGGCAGAATTATCAACTATCGATGTGGATGGTTTTTTAGACCGTCTGGATGAACCGCTCGTTGCAGTCGAAAGATTTTACCGGAATTTCAACATCGGGGGAGAGAACCAGTTAACTTTTGAGCAATACCTGGAGGAAAAACTGGCCGCTGTATTAAGTATATCAATTCTTTCCAGATTCTTTGGTTACATTACAACATTGCTGGGTGATATATTCATCTCAATATTTGCTATTTCCTTCATCACCTTCTTCTCACTTAAAGAAGAAAGCCTGCTAACGGAGGTGCTGGTTGTTCTTATTCCTGAGAAATTTGAAAGTAACTTCCGGGAAGCTTTCGCTTCGGTGAAATATCTTTTAACACGATATCTTATAGGTATTCTTATTCAGCTGACAGGGATATTATTGTTGGTTACCCTCGGGATGCTTATTGTGGGCTTATCGTTTAAACAGAGTCTTCTTATCGGATTAACGGCTGCCCTGCTGAACATTGTTCCCTACCTGGGTCCGCTTATTGGTTCTTCCCTGGGAATATTACTCGGACTTGCCTTTAATATTAATCTGCCGTTGAATGAGCTTTTCCTGATGGGTGGGTATATGCTGGTTGTATTTATGGTAGTTCAGGCTATTGATAATGTAATAATCCAGCCGTTTGTATTTTCCGGTTCGGTAAAAGCGCATCCACTTGAGATTTTTATAGTAATAATGATGGCAGCCACTCTTGCGGGTATCCCGGGAATGATCCTTGCCATACCTGCATATACTATAATCAGGGTTTTTGCCAAGGTCTTTTTTTATAATTTCCGGCTCGTGAAAAAGCTGACAAAAAAAATATAATGATTATTATATTGTAATGAAGTACTGTATCTGTATAATTTTATTCATCCTGGGGATGCTTCCCATTAACCTCTGCGGACAAATATCAATAATTGCGGATCCTGTTAGCGGGTGCGATTCTGTAGTGGTTACTTTCATGTTGTATCCGCCGGGCGCATCAGATACTGTTACAACTATAAGCTGGTCATTCAGCAATGGAGTCGTTGTGGATAATGAACTGCAGCCCACTGTGAAATTCACCTCACCGGGGTTATATTCCGTTTCCTGTTTGATTAATGGTAATACTACTATTACAGAAACGGATTTAATCGTTGTTTACAGTGGACCCTGCGATGATATCATTGAAGTGCCGAATGTATTTTCACCCAATGGTGATGGGATAAACGATTACCTGAAGATACGTACAAACGGGTTAAATCTGTTTTCACTATCAGTTTATACTCGTTCAGGAGTATTGGTATACAAATCGGAGTCGCCCAACCTGGTATGGGACGGAAGAACACTTTCAGGGCATGAGTTGCGTCCGGGTATTTATTATTACGTTGTAAAACAGGTAGATGGGGGAGTTGGCGTGGAAAAAACCGGTTTTGTGCATTTGATAAGGGATTGAATCATTAGACGCACAGTTGTGCGTCTCTACTTTATTCTTATCTTTGCAGTTGAATCCGGTCCGTAGCTCAGCTGGCAGAGCACGTGACTCTTAATCATGGGGTCGTGGGTTCGATTCCCACCGGACCGACTGTATAGATTAAGGCTTTCTTTTCCTGCCATATCAGGCTGCAAAGAACAGCCATCCCGAAAGCCAGCAGATAACTTGCCAGTCGTTCTGAGATACCTGTTACTCCTGCAATCCACGTTTTCCATATAATAGTGGAGATTGTTCCCGTGATTAACCCGGCGTATACACCCGCTCTGGAAAACCTTTTCCAGAACAGCAGCAGGATCAGTACTGGTCCGAAAGATGCTCCGATACCACTCCATGCATATGATACCAGTCCGTAAACAGTATCTTCCATCGTGGAGGCGAGGATAAAGGCAATTATACCCACAAGCAGTATTAACATCTTATTAAGGAAGAGCATGCGTTTTTCCGGTAGTCTCTTACTATTCACTTCTGGGTATAAATCTTCAGTTATGGCTGAAGATACCACCATAAGCTGGGAAGATGCTGTTGACATCATTGCTGATACTGCTCCTGAGAGCAGCATGCCTGCCAGAACCGGATTGAGCAGTGAAATAACCATTACAGGCATTATCTTTTCTGCATCTCCTGCAAGCCGGGCAGCATTCTCACCCAGCAAACCGTTCTGCACAAGATGATAACCGGCTATTCCGATCATAAATGCGCCGGCATAGGCCAGTAATGTCCAGATAAGGGCAATACATCTTCCCTGCAGGGTTTCTTTTCTGCTGCGCATGGCCATCATTCTTACCAGCAACTGCGGCTGACCTGTATAGCCGAATGCCCAGCTGAGTCCGTTGAGAATAAGCAGAAAACCTGTTGCCGAGGGTACCTGCTCAATATTCAGGGGAACTGTGAAATCAGACGACAGTATGGCTTGCGCAACATGCACATCATTCATTGCTGCTACAAAAAGTGCTATAACAGGCAGGGCGATGCAGGTAATAACCATCAGAATAGCCTGGAAAGCATCGGCAGCAACCACCGTGATAAATCCGCCCAGCATGGTATATAAGGTAACTACTCCTGATCCGATAACCATTCCCCAGAAGGGATCAATGTTGAACGTATCATGGAATATCTTTCCCGCACCGCTAAATTGCGCCGCAATATATAAAATGAAGAAGAAAATGATGATCAGGGATGCCAGTATCCCAAAACTATACCCTGTTCCCGGAAATGAGCCGGTGAATAATCCGGTTACTGTTAATACATTGGTTCTGGCAGTGATTTTTTGTAAGGGTTCTGCCATAAATGACCATAAAAAGAGTATCCCTGCCATACATCCCAACGCTACCCATATGGCCGACATCCCCTCGGCATAGGCATGCCCTGTTAAACCCAGCAGCAGCCAGGCCGATTCACCTGTTGCACGCTCTGAAAGAGCCAGAGATAAACCGGAAATTTTCTTTCCTCCTATTACAAAATCCGCATTCGATTTCGTGCGTCTTGCAGAATAAGCAACTATACCGATAAGAACAATAAGATATAGAATGAATACCGGGATCATATTTTAAAAGAATATTCTGTACAACTTCAATTTTCTGAAAGAGGTTGTCTAAAAAGTTTTTTTAACCACGAAGGACTCAAAGTACACACGAAGGACACAAAGTATATATTCATGATTGACAGCCCTTTCCGCGAGCGCTTACTGCGTGTTGCCGTAGCTTCAGCGCCGCGTCTTCGGCAAGCCTCCGGCGGCCGAAGGAAGGTACAAGCTACTCTGCGGAGGTGCTGTGTCCTTTGTGTTATCCTTGGTGTCCTTCGTGGTTGCTAATATTTCAATTAATGAAACGGCCCCTGTACACCTGCCAGGAGGCACGTTAGCACCCAAAAGCCAATTACTCGATTACTCGATTACTCGATTACTCGATTACTCAATCAACCAACGTAACCACGTAACCACGTAACCACGTAACCACTCAACCACTTCTTCCCTTCCTCCCCCCGTATGTCTTCATAAAATATCCAATCAACCATGTACTGAAAAATGAAAATGAACCGTAAATAATCGGAACAATTGACATCAGCTGATCATTTAATAAGGTTGCAGCTATAAATATGGCCAGGGTACTGTTCTGTAATCCTGTTTCCACAGCAATGGTAAACCGGTTCCGGTTACTAAGCCTGGCCGCATACCCAATGCCAAATCCGGCTATCATGGACATCAGGTTTAGCAACAGGGTGTAGGGTAAAATATTAACAAAATCAATAAGTTTTGCAGCTTCATCCGATTCATCTATTAAAATTACCCCCAGGTAAACTGTAAGTAATATGCCGGGAAGAATATATCGCAACGGCTTTTCCAGTCCTTTAGCAAATGCAGGATAGTAATACCTTATCAATACACCTGTAAATGCAGGAATTACCACTACAATGAATAAATTAAGAAGTGTATCGATATATGGTAAATGTATCATTGCATCTTTTTCCATAAAAATGAGCAAGGCAGTTCTTACAAGGAGCGGGATGGTAAAGAGTGTGATAATGCTGTTTATTATTGTTATTGATATAGATAAAGCCACATTTCCGTTTATCATGAAATTCACCAGGTTGGAAGTAGCTCCTCCCGGACAGGCGGCAATTAAAATCAAACCCACTTTAAATACTGGGTCAATATGAGATGGAAGAGCGATCATAAAGCCAATGACCGGTAAAAGAATCATTTGACTCAATAGTCCGGTTAAAACAGCTTTAGGATAAAGAAAAATATTTCTAAAGTCTCTTGCTTCAATGGAAAGTCCCATCCCTAATGTAATTACAGCAAGGGTTGCCGGTAACAGATATCCGGAAAATAAATTAAAACCTTCCATTGAATAGAAAAATATAGGACAATATTACACAATCATTTTTTAATGAAAGAATTTTTTAAATTATATGAGAATTTAAAAATGTATATATTTGGTACATGTTATTGTGATCTTATGGGTAAGAATATCTTCATACGCGTATTCCGTTTTTATATTGAAGGATTTAAGAATATGGAGAAGTGGGGCAGACAGCTCTGGATTATTATTCTTATTAAATTATTCATAATGTTTGTTATCCTGAAGTTATTTTTCTTTCCCAATTTCCTGAAAACCAATTTTGACAATAATGAAGACAGGAGTGATTATGTAATTGAGAAGATAACCAGATAAAAAACTACCTTATGATTGAGAACTTTGATCTTTCCCTGATCAATTGGTCGAGAGGCCAGTTTGCGCTTACAGCGATGTATCACTGGCTTTTCGTCCCGCTAACGCTTGGGTTGGCTTTTATAATGGCGTTTATGGAAACTATTTACGTCAGGACGGGCGATCCGGAGTGGAAGCGCATTACCAAATTCTGGATGACGCTCTTCGGAGTTAATTTTGCTATTGGAGTAGCAACCGGTATTATCCTGGAATTTGAGTTTGGCACTAACTGGTCGAATTATTCCTGGTTTGTAGGGGACATCTTCGGCGCTCCTCTTGCTGTGGAAGGGATAATGGCATTTTTCCTGGAGTCGACATTTATTGCGGTCATGTTTTTCGGATGGAATAAAGTCAGCAAGCGATTTCATCTTGTTTCCACATGGCTGGTAGCTGTGGGGGCGAATCTTTCTGCTTTATGGATACTGGTGGCGAATGCGTGGATGCAGTATCCGGTTGGAATGCAATTCAATCCCGAGACAGCCAGGAATGAGATGATGAATTTCTGGGAGGTGCTTTTTTCTCCTGTAGCAGTGAACAAGTTCCTTCACACTATTGGTTCGGGTTTTGTTCTTGCTTCGATTTTCGTTACCGGTGTCAGTGCCTGGTTTTTACTGAAAAGGCGTGAAACACTATTTGCTAAAAGGAGCATGCTCATTGCAGGGGTCTTTGGTCTTCTTTCCTCTGTTTACCTGGTATCTACAGGTGATTTCTCAACACGTCAGCTTGCCCGTATCCAGCCGATGAAACTTGCCGCTATTGAAGGGTTGTATCGTGGGCAGGAAGGGGCAGGGCTTGTAGGTATAGGAATTCTGTCACCATCGGCAGGTGATCCTGCAAAAGAGAATAAAGATGATTTCATATTCAGGATAGAGTTTCCAAAATTGCTGTCATATATGGCTTTTGGCTCATGGGATGCATTTGTGCCGGGGGTTAATGATCTTGTTAAAGGAAATCCTGAACAGGGGATCATGTCGGCTGAAGAGAAAATTAAACGCGGAAGGGTGGCGATGACTGATCTGAAGTCCCTCAAAGATGCGAAAAGAAGAGGAGATGAGGCAGCCTACGAAAGTCTTAAAGCCAGGTTTTATGATCCTGAGTATATAAATGAGTATTTCAGCTATTTCGGGTATGGATTTATCGAAGATGAAAATTCACTTGTCCCTCATGTCCCATTGTCGTTTTACAGTTTTCACATTATGGTGGTATTAGGATTCCTCTTTGTGTTTCTCTTCGTGCTTTCTCTGTTCTTTACTTTTACAGACACTGTTGAAAAAAGGCGCTGGTTTTTGTATCTGGCGGTATTCAGTATTCCATTACCCTACATTGCCGGCCAGGCCGGATGGCTTGTTTCTGAGACCGGACGTCAGCCCTGGGTTATCCAGGATCTTATGACAACATCAGCTGCCGTTTCTCAGATAGATGCAGGTGCGGTGCAGGTTACTTTCTGGCTTTTCACTATTGTTTTTACCGCACTGGTTATTGCCGAGATCAGCATTATGATCAGACAAGTTAAAATTGGTCCAAAAAAAGAGGGAGGGAATTAACATGTTTGAAACATTATCACATCTGGTTTTACAACAATACTGGTGGGCTATCATTGCCCTCCTCGCCGGTCTCCTGGTATTTCTTATGTTTGTTCAGGGCGGGCAGACATTAATCTATACCCTGGCAAAAACTGAAACCGAAAAAACAATCATTATCAATGCACTGGGGAGAAAGTGGGAATTCACCTTTACTACCCTCGTTACTTTCGGGGGTGCATTTTTTGCCTCTTTCCCTCTCTTTTATGCGGTAAGCTTCGGAGGAGCTTACTGGGTTTGGATGGCAATCCTGTTCTGTTTTGTGATACAGGCTATTGCTTATGAATTCAGATCCAAACCGAATAATTTCCTTGGAAAGAAAACCTTTGAGATTTTTTTAAAAATAAATGGATTTGCCGGCACCTTTCTTATAGGGACTGTTGTTAGTACTTTTTTTACAGGAGGTCATTTCCTGGTAAATGAAATGAACTTTTCGGCATGGGCATCGAAATGGTATGGTCTTGAGGCATTTACGGATTTCCGTAATATTGCACTCGGGATTTCAGTTTTCGCTCTTGCCCGTATCCAGGCTTTACTTTATTTTCATAAGAATATAAATAATACGGAAATTATTGAAAGGTCAAAATCAGTACTTTGGGTAAATACAATTATCTTTCTATTAGCATTTTTATACTGGCTGATCAGGCTTATGCTGGCAGACGGTTTTGCCTATGATCCCGATTCACTTACAGTCTTCATGGAGAAGAACAAATATCTGGTTAATATACTTCAGATGCCTGTTAATACTATCATTTTAGGCACAGGACTTATCATGGTATTATACGGCATAATACGTTCCCTTATTAACTTTTTCCCCAATGCAGTATGGTTTACTGGTACCGGAACCGTATTAACTGTTTTTTCGCTCTTTTTACTTGCAGGTTATAATAATATCTGCTTTTATCCATCACAGGCTGACCTGCAGAGTTCGCTCCATATACAGAATGCATCTTCCAGTCATTATACGCTGACTGCCATGAGTTATGTATCGCTGATGGTTCCGTTTGTGTTTGCATATATTTTTTATGCATGGCGGGCAGTGAGCAACAGGAAGATCGACAAAGAAGAGATAGAATCAGAAACACACGTTTATTAAAAAATTGAATTATGTTCTGGAAAGAAATATTGTATTACCTTACTTTCCCGGCACTAATCTACATATGCTGGCAGATAATATTGTTTGTTCTGAAAAGGTATGAACAGAGAATAAATAAGGATGATGTCACAGAGAAAACAACATAAAACGGCTCTCCGTGTTATGGAAGGTATTGACCCTCCTTCATCAGTTAATGACAAGGCTGTTGAAAAGATCAGGGGTGTAAGGCAAAAGACAGGTTCTCCGGAGGACTATATTAATGGTATTTTGTGTGGAAACAGGACCGTTTTAAGCAAGGCCATCACATTAATTGAAAGTTCGCTTGAAAAACATAAGTCAATAGCCCGTGAAGTCATTGAAGGCTGTCTTCCTCATTCTGGCAATTCGTTAAGAATAGGAATTACGGGCGTTCCCGGAGCAGGTAAAAGTACATTCATTGAAAGCTTCGGCAGGCTTCTCACCGGACAGGGACAAAGGGTGGCGGTTCTTGCTATCGATCCCAGCAGCACCCGCTCAAAAGGAAGTATACTTGGAGATAAAACAAGAATGGAAGATCTGGCTGTTGATGCTAATGCGTTTATCCGGCCTTCACCTTCGGGCGGATCCCTGGGAGGTGTTGCCGGGAAAACACGGGAGACTGTGATACTTTGTGAAGCTGCCGGGTACGATACTGTTATCGTAGAAACGGTAGGTGTTGGGCAATCGGAAACTGCGGTACATTCAATGACTGATATCTTTTTACTCCTGATGCTGGCCGGAGCAGGAGATGAGCTTCAGGGAATTAAAAGGGGTATAATGGAAATGGCCGACATTATTGCTATCAACAAGGCAGATGGAACGAATATAAGAAAAGCTGAGAATGCCAGGATGGAATATGAAAATGCCATTCATCTTTTTCCGCCTCCTGCCTCAGGCTGGACACAAAAAGTTGTAACCTGCAGTGCTCTGACTAAAAGCGGTATAGAGGAAATATATAATAATATCCTTGAATATAAAGACCTTACACGGAAAAATAACTATTTCTTCTCCAACAGGGCACAGCAGTCAAAATACTGGATGTATGAAACCATCAATGAAAATCTGACACAACGTTTCTATGGAAACAAGGAAATATCCTCTTTGCTGACTGAGCTGGAAAATAAACTTGTGGAAAACAAAATAAGCCCTTTTACGGCTGCGGGCATCCTTCTTGAAAAAGCGAAAATTTTTTAAATTCCTGATTTTTATACTATTTTCGCACACCGGTTCGTTATGTACCAAATATAGTAAGTCTTGAAACATTTTGTATATATCATTCTTTTTTGCTTCATTTCCCTTCCGCTGTATGCACAGGTTAAAAAGCCCCAGAATGACCCGGGTTATGATTTTAAGCTTCTTCATTTTGGATTTACTGTAGGGTTGAACACTATGGATATGGGGATAAAGAGAAACCTGTCAGACGGTTTGCTGGCTGACGTAACACGTATTGAGCCCGGATTTCAGGTTACTATTGTTTCCGATCTGAGGCTTACAGATGATTTAAACCTGAGATTTCTTCCCGGAATTGCCTTTGGTCAGAGAAATATAGCCTATTATCAGGTTGATTCGCTGCTGAGGAGTGCGGAATTTGTCAGGGAGATAAGGGTTGAGTCCAGCTTTCTCGAATTTCCGCTTTTGTTAAAATACCGTTCAGAAAGGCTTAACAATTGCCGTCCCTATCTAATAGGAGGTATTAACTTCCGGTATGATATGGCTGCCCGAAAAGAATACAATGAAGAGGAAAATGTGCTGGTAAGACTAAAACCTGCTGATATTTATCTGGAGGCAGGTTTTGGAATTGACTACTATCTTGCCTTTTTTAAATTTGCCCCTGAGATAAAAGTAGGGATGGGTCTGACTAACCTTCGTGTAAAAGATCCGTCAGATTTTGCACCGCAGTATGTCAGATCAATGGAAAGAATAACGTCCTATGTGGTAATGCTCAACTTTCACTTCGAATAAAGATCTCCCTCCTGCGGATTTCCCAGCACATAATAGCTACAGCCGAGGCAATATTTAACGATTCAGCAGATTCAGTTCCGGGATTAAATGTTGGGATTTTCACTTTCCTGGTTAAGCATTTTCGGGTTGCCTTTGAGATTCCCCTGCTTTCATTTCCGAAAACTATCATTTCGTTTCTCGTCTTCAGGGGTGAATCCGGCAAAGGATCGCCGTCAAGCAGGGTTCCTGTTATTTCTGTTTTATGTTTTTCCCTGTATGTATTAAACAGTTCCTGAAGGGGGCAATAATGGATTCTCGTCCTGCAAATAGCACCCATAGTACTTTGTATCACTTTGGGATTGTAAACATCCACACTCTCCGGACTGCAAAATATATCTCTTATTCCAAACCAGTCAGCTGTTCTGATTATGGTACCCAGGTTTCCCGGATCACTGATATCTTCCAGGGCCAGGGTTAGAGAGTTTGTTATTTCTGCCGGATCAGGTGTGTAAGCAGGAATTTTTAGCAGGAGGGCTGCTTTGTTTGGAGTGGTAAGCTGTGAGATCTTTTTAAGTTCCCGTTCGGATACCATGATTATTTCCAAAGCTGCAGGTAATCTGATATGCTGCAGCTCCATGTAAAAATCTTCTGTCGTAAAAAGTTCTTCAGCCTGCAGAAGAGTACCAGTGGAATTAAGGATTTCTTTTACGATCTTTTCTCCTTCAGCAAGGAATACTCCCGACTTTTCCCTGTATTTTTTAACAGCCAGGGAGGAAAGAAATTTTATTTTGTTTGAGGAAAGCATAATGCAGCAATTAATGAATTCAATATCTGTAAAGAAAATGCAATTTTTTCAGAACTCATGCGAAAATATTGAGTTTTCTTATCACTGCTTATACTTAAACCAAACAAGTACTAATCTTTGGTCATTAATTATTGCAACAGGAAACAAAGGGCTTTTCGGATATCTTTTCAACTGTCACGATCAATATTTCGTTATTGTATTACATTAACTATATTTGTAATGATATTATCATATCGGTACCGCCTATATTAGAAAGTGCGATGTATATTCCCTGTATTATACCAGGTTTATGTTGTGTAAAATAGTAGAAATTATACCTTGAAAAGTAGTTCCTGTTTTATATTATTTGTAACTATTATTGTTGTGGTTTCGTCATGCAGTCTGACAAAGCATGTGCCTGAAAACAAATATCTTCTCGATAAGTATGAAATAAAAACGGATAACGGAAAGATCGATAAAGATGAAATAAAAAATTACGTACGTCAACAACCCAATAAAAAGATACTGGGGATGAAGTTTCATCTTTCTGTATATAATCTTTCCCGTAAAGATAAGGATAACTGGATTAACAGGTGGCTCAGGTCAATAGGTGAAGAGCCGGTTATCTTTGATAAGTATGCACGACAAAAATCAGCATCTCAAATACAGTTATATCTCAGAAATAAAGGATATTACAACTCTTCAGTCAGAGATACCACATTGCTGAAAAAACAAAAAGCAACTAATTCGTTTAATATAACATTAAATGAACCCTATAGGATAAGGAGCATAAATTATAAATTTGAGGACAGCACTCTTGAATCCTACATTTTTTCCGACACTGCTGCTTCGTTATTAAAAAGAGGACAGCTTTTTGATGTGGATGTCCTGTCGGAGGAAAGGGAAAGAATAGAGTTTCTGCTGAAGAATAAAGGGTTCTATAATTTTTCAAAGGAGTATATTTTTTTTAATGCGGATAGTTCTGCTGCATCAAATCAGGTTGATTTTACCATGGTAATAAAAAAATTCACTGAAGCTTTGTCTCCTGAGGAGTTTCATGAAATTGCCCATCCCAGGTATAAGATTGGGCAGGTGTATATTAACACTGATTACAAGCCCAGGGAAGTTATGTCAAATGATGAACAGTATTTTGCATCTCTTGATACTACCATCACGGATAATATACACATTATTTTTTCAGGAGAACCCGGCATAAAGCCTTCAGTTGCCACTTCTGTCTGCTATATTATTCCCGGCCAGTTTTTTCAATTGAACAATGTTAACCGGACCTACCGGCATATTTCTTCACTTCAGCTTTTCCGGTTAATCACGATTGACTTCAGGGATAGCAGGAATACTGATAAGGAGGGAGCACGACTTCTGGATTGTCATATTGACCTGGCTCAATTTACCCTGCAGTCATTTGCAGCGGAAGTTGAAGGGACTAACTCATCAGGTAATATTGGTGCTGCAGGCAATCTGATTTACCAGCACCGGAATCTGTTTACCGGTGCGGAAAATTTTGATATGAAGTTAAAGGGTGCTGTTGAAACCATTAAGGAAACGAGGGAATATAATTTCGGGAATATGATAGAATTTGGTGCTGAAGCAAGCCTTCGTTTTCCCAAGTTTTTGCTTCCGTTCCATACGGAACAGTATATCAGGCAATTCAGTCCTTTCACCCGTTTAAGTGTTGCCTACAATTATCAACGTCGTCCTGATTATGTAAGAACTATTGCCAATGCATCCTTTTCGTACAACTGGAGAGGGAATCGTTATCTAACCCATTCATTAAGCCCGGTTGAACTGAATCTTGTTAAAATACCATATAAATCGCAGCAATTTATCGACTGGCTCGAGGGAAAATATATATATTACAGTTACCAGCCTCATCTGATCACTGTAACCAGTTACAGCGTGGTCTATAGCAATCAGAATATACAGAAATCAACTGACTTTGTGTATGTCAGGTTTAATGGTGAATCTGCCGGTAACTTGTTGTATTCGGTTTATAAAGCAGGGGGCGTTGACGATTCCGATGGCAGTTATGCATTGTTCAATACCGATTTTTCACAATATGTGAGGGGTGATATTGACTTCAGGTTTTACAATATTGTAGATGAGAATAATAGTTTTGTATACCGGATATTTGCAGGTGCCGGATATCCATATAAAAATTCTACGGCACTTCCATTTGAGAAGAAATATTTTTCCGGCGGGGCAAACAGTATCAGGGCGTGGCAGGTAAGAAATCTTGGCCCCGGATCTTATAAAGATCCTGATCCAGGGTATTATCCCAACCAGACTGCAGATATCAAACTCGAAGCAAACCTTGAATACCGGTTTAAGATGTTCTGGCTGCTTGAAGGCGCACTTTTTATTGATGCAGGCAATATCTGGTCGATTACCAGTATCGACGACAGGGAAGGCGCTCTGTTCGAATGGAACAAATTTTATAAGGATATTGCCATAGGCACAGGTTTTGGAGCCAGGTTTGACTTTTCATTTTTCATATTCCGTCTGGACCTTGGTATTAAAGCCATGGATCCGGCAGCTGCGCAAGGTAATAAATGGATAATCGGTTCCAGAAGGTTAACCAGGAATGACCTGACTCTAAATCTCGGGATTGGATATCCATTCTGACATTTACTTATTTCGACAACTGACAGAGGCAGTAAATTCCTACGGCAGATCACTTGCATTGTTTTAATTATTTATAAATTTGCGGGAATTTGAAAGCAACGTTATTTTCCTCTTTTGATAAAAATTTATATTATATTACATTTAAATAAAATATTATGTCTGAAAAAATTCTCAACAAAGTTAAACCCGGTGTAGCTGCCGGTGCAGATGTCAGTTTGATTTTCCGTATTGCAAAGGAAAATCAGTTTGCCTTACCTGCAGTAAATGTGGTAAGCACAAATTCTGTCAATGCTGTTCTGGAGGCAGCAAAGGTGGTGAATTCACCTGTTATAATTCAGTTTTCCAATGGAGGTGCCGCTTTTTATGCCGGTAAAGGAGTTGCCAATGAAGGAGAGAGAGCAGCCATTGCCGGTGCTATTTCCGGAGCCAAGCACATTCACCAGATGTCTGAATTATATGGCATTCCCGTTATTCTTCATACCGATCATGCTGCCAAAAAACTATTACCATGGATAGATGGCTTACTGGATTATGGTGAAAAACATTATCAGAAATATGGGAAACCTTTATACAGCTCGCATATGCTTGACCTTTCCGAAGAGCCTTTAAAGGAAAATATTGAGATCTGCAAAAAATATCTTACCCGCATGAGCAGGATGGGTATGACACTTGAAATAGAGCTTGGAGTGACCGGAGGGGAAGAGGATGGTGTGGATAACACCAGCGTGGATAATTCCCTTCTGTATACCCAGCCTGAAGATGTAGCCTATGCATATGAGGAGTTGATAAAAATCAGTCCTGATTTTACTATTGCTGCATCATTTGGCAATGTTCACGGAGTATATAAACCGGGAAATGTTAAATTAACCCCGGTAATTCTCGATAATTCGCAGAAATATATTCAGAAGAAAGCCGGCACAGCTGAAAAACCTGTAAACTTTGTCTTTCATGGCGGTTCCGGTTCGAGCCGGGAAGAAATACGTGAAGCCATAAGCTACGGGGTAATAAAAATGAATATTGACACTGATACCCAATGGGCTTTCTGGGACGGAGTACGGCAGTATGAGAGTAAGAATCATGATTACCTGCAGGGGCAGATAGGTAACCCTGAGGGTTCTGATAAACCAAATAAGAAGAAATACGACCCGAGAGTATGGCTGAGAGAAGGGGAAAAATCCATAGTAGAAAGACTAAGAGTTGCCTTCGAAGATCTTAATTGTATTAACAGATTATGACATATTACCCTGATACCGGACGCGACAGCTTTTCCAGTAAATTCGGGATTATTGCTGCCGCTGCCGGTTCTGCCATTGGATTGGGGAATATCTGGAGGTTTCCGTATATTGCCGGAGAAAATGGAGGAGGGGCCTTCCTGGTTGTTTACCTGGTGTTCATTCTGGCGATTGGTATACCGGTAATGACTTCTGAATTTGTAATAGGAAGATCTTCCCGTAAAAATCCCTATGGCGCGTTTAAGCTACTTGCCCCCGGCAAACCCTGGTTTATTATCGGGATAACAGGAGTAGCTGCAGCTTATATGATTCTTGCATTCTATACTGTTGTGGCAGGATGGACACTTGAATATATCTACCAGGCCATTACAGGAAATCTTATCGGCAAATCTGACACCCAGCTTGCCACTATGTTTAATGATTTCACTGCAAGCTCATTGCGCCCGGTAATCTGGTTTCTTGTTTTTATGTGTTTTACCGGTTGGATCGTTATTGCCGGCGTGAAAAATGGTATTGAAAGGTATACTAAAATTTTGATGCCTTTTCTTTTCTTCCTGTTGATAGCACTTTGCATCAGATCATTGACCCTCAAAGGATCAATGGAGGGTGTACGTTTTCTTTTCCACCCCGACTTTAGCAAAATCACGCCAAAAGTTATTCTTGAAGCATTGGGACAGGCATTTTTCTCACTGAGTATTGGCATGGGCACACTAATTACTTATGGTTCATATATCGGGAAGAATGATAACCTTATGTCTTCTGCATTTTCTGTGGCAGGAGCTGATACAATCATAGCGGTTATTGCCGGCATTGCCATTTTTCCGGCAGTTTTTGCGCTGGGAGGGTCTCCTTCCTCCGGTACAGGACTGGTTTTTATTGTGTTGCCAGGAATTTTCCGGCAAATCCCAATGGGAAACATCTTTGCCATAATGTTTTTTGTGCTCCTGGCAGTGGCAGCCGTAACTTCAACCATATCCCTGCTGGAAGTCATCGTTGCAAACCTGGTTGAGGAGACCGGTATTAACAGGAAAAGAGCCACTCTGTTGGGTACCATGGCTGTGACAATTCTTGGGTTAATATCTGTTTTATCGCTCAGCAGTCTTAACCATATCAGAATTTTGAATAAAAATATTTTTGGAATTCTCGAGTTCCTTACTTCAAACATAATGCTGCCACTGGGAGGGTTGTTTATTGTTTTATTTATCGGATGGTATTTTAACAGGAATAAAACTACCATGGAGCTTACCAATAACGGAAAGCAAAAAGTCGTATATATCCCTGTCTATATGTTTCTTGTGCGATATATCGCACCTGTGGGAATTGCATTTGTGTTTCTTTATGGTCTTGGCATCATAAGGCTATAAAAATTTTTCTTCCCTGCGCTGATTCTTTTATTTTTCTTCCATTAATACATGTAGATATTTTATATGTTGTTAGTGCTTGCAAGAAAACGCCAATAGCTGCGTTATGCTCGCCTTCAAGACAGTC
>CAYVTV010000017.1:0-27646 GCA_964454295.1 uncultured Bacteroidaceae bacterium | reverse complement strand
AACTTTCCACTTTCAAACTTTATAAACTTTCCACTTTCAAACTTTATAAACTTTCTACTTCCAAACTTTATAAACTTTCCACTTTCAAACTTTATAAACTCATCTAATCATTCAAATGTATAAATAATAATAATAAAACACAAATATAACTTGTATTTACAAGTTAATTATTATATATTTGCAAAATAAATTACAATCTATATTTTTTTAGATTGAATTTTAAATCAACAGAAAAAAGCATAATGCATATTGAAAGTAGAAAAATAATAAAAAAGATTATCATTCTCTTTTTCAGTAATTTTAAAACAAATGAAATTCATTTTTTATCATGTGGGACTCTAAATGTAATAGAATATTATAATTCAGGCTTCATTAATTATGGTTATAATAAAATAATTTCAAATAACATATATTATCAAGTTATAAATTAATTAATTACAAATATTTTATAAAATGGCTGAAGCAGTATTAATGCCAAGACTCGGGCAATCTGTTGAATCCTGCATAATTACCAGGTGGTTTAAGAAGAAAGGTGATGTGGTACAGGAAGGTGATGTGTTGTTTTCCTATGAAACAGACAAGGCTTCATTTGAAGAAACCGCACAAAATGCAGGAATTCTTCTTGATATTTTCTACAATGAAGGCGATGAAGTGCCGGTTTTAACAAATGTTGCCGTGATAGGCAAAAAAGGTGAACCGGCAGATGCATTTCATCCGGATAAGACAAAATCAGATGAAAAATCTCCCGATGTTGAGACTTCAGAGAACATACCGTCTGAAGAAAAAAAATATGAGAAAGATACTGAGGTGAGTGCTCCTGTTAATGATTCAGTTGTGAGAATATCTCCCCGTGCAAGAAATATGGCTTTAAGCCATGATTTAAGTTTCAGTTCAATAAAAGGATCAGGCCCTAATGGAAGAATAATTGCAAGGGATATTGAAAAAATAATTGCTTCAGGTATTACTGAGACCGTTGTTCAGAAGAAAAAAGACGTTCCGGTTGCCGGGGAAAATGACTATACGGTTGTACCCCTGACTCACCTGCGTAAACTAATTTCTGCGGCCATGTATTCTTCCCTGCAAAACTCCGCCCAGTTAACCCATCATCTGGGGGCTGATGCAAGACGCATACTGAAGCTCAGGGAAAAAATAAAGAATGAAAGAGAAACAGGAAACCTGCCAAATATCACAATAAACGATATGGTATGTTTTGCTATCATTAAAGCTCTGGTTAAGATGCCTGCAATTAATTCCCATTTTGCAGGAGACAAAATAAAAATCTTTAATAAGGTACACCTGGGTGTGGCCGTTGATACTGAAAGGGGACTTCTGGTTCCGGTGCTCAAAGATGCGGATGATTACTCCCTCAGAGGACTGTCTGTTCAATTAAAAGCCTTATCCGAAAAATGCAGGAAAGGAAATATTGAGCCGGATCTTCTGCAGAGTGATGCCGCGAGCTTTACCGTTACCAATCTTGGTTCGTATGGGATAGAATTGTTTACGCCTGTTCTCAATCTTCCACAAACGGGAATTATGGGAGTAAATACTATTACTTACCGTCCTGCTGACATTGGGGAAGGTGTTATCGGAATGGTCCCTTATATCGGCTTATCACTTACGTATGATCACAGGGCAATTGACGGGGCACCGGCTTCAGTATTTCTGAAGGAGGTAAAATTGCAGATCGAAAATTTTGATGAATCATTAGATTAGGAACAGTTTATTAAAAGAATAATTAAAGATTATGCCAAAATCACTTAACATAGACCCCGTTGAATCACGTGCAAAGGGAGAACTCAGATTCGGAAACATTCCACTGAACGCTTATTCCAAAACCCTGGAAGAAGAAAAAAAGAATTTTTCAAATGATGATTTCATCAGAATATTCAGAGACATGGTCATTATCCGTGAATTTGAAACCATGCTGAATCTCATAAAAACAACGGGGGAATACCAGGGAATAAAATATAATCACCCGGGTCCGGCTCATTTAAGTATAGGTCAGGAAGCTGCAGCTGTGGGTATGGCTTACACCCTTACCGTTGACGATTATATTTTCGGTTCACACCGTTCTCATGGAGAGATACTGGCTAAAGGCTTATCAGCCATCCATCAGTTGGATGATGACAAGCTCATGCAAATAATGAAATCACATTTCAATGGATCAACCTTAGCTGTTGTTGAAAAAGGATTTAAAGGCAATGTTAAAGACCTGTCCATTGATTTTCTGCTATATGGAACTCTCGCAGAGATATTTGCGAGAGAAACAGGATTTAATAAAGGATTAGGGGGATCCATGCATGCATTTTTCACTCCTTTTGGCGTTTATCCCAATAATGCCATTGTAGGCGGTTCAGGAGATATTGCTGTTGGTTCAGCATTATTCAAGAAAGTCAATAAAAAGCAGGGGATCGTTGTGGCCAATATAGGTGATGCTTCCATGGGATGCGGACCTGTATGGGAAGGAATATCATTCGCAGCCATGGACCAGTTCAGAACATTATGGGAAGGGGAGTACAGGGGCGGACTGCCCATGATTTTCAATTTTATGAACAACCAGTACGGTATGGGTGGTCAAACCCGTGGTGAAACCATGGGATATGATATCCTTGCAAGAGTGGGAGCAGGCGTAAATCCTGAAATGATGCACGCAGAAAGAGTAGATGGCTATAATCCGCTTGCAGTAATAGATGCCTTCCGCAGAAAGAAGAAAATACTTGCTGACAAACGCGGTCCTGTTCTCCTGGATACACTGACATATCGTTTTTCAGGACATTCCCCGTCGGATGCCTCCTCATACAGATCTAAAGAAGAAGTGGAATCATGGATGGCAGTTGACTCTATTGTAAAGTACGGAGAAGATCTGGTGAAAATCGGCATTTTGACAGAGGCTGAGATTGAAAATATCAAATCTTCCGCCACACAGCTTGTTGTTAAAGCTATCACTCTTTCTGTCAATGATGAGATATCCCCGTTGATGGATCTTAATTCTGATCCGGAACGGATAGGTAAAATGATGTTTTCCAACGGTTCAACAGATAAGATGGAAGACCGTAAACCGGAATTCCTTATGCCTCTTGAGGAAAACCCACGTGTACTGCAAATCAGTAAAAAAGAAAGATTTGCATTCGACAAGAATGGCAATCCTGTTTCCAAATTGAAATTATATCAGTTGAGGGACGGAATATTTGAGGCCATTATCGACAGGTTTTACAAAGATCCGACACTTATTGCCTATGGTGAAGAAAACCGCGACTGGGGAGGAGCCTTTGCCGTTTACAGGGGGCTCACCGAGGCGCTGCCATATAACAGGCTTTTTAATTCCCCCATCTCTGAAGGAGCCATCGTAGGTACTGCCATAGGTTACGGTATGTCTGGCGGAAGGGTTATTGCCGAGATCATGTACTGCGATTTCCTGGGACGTTCCGGTGATGAAGTGTTCAATCAACTCCCCAAATGGCAGTCAATGAGCGGAAATATTATTAAAATGCCGGTTGTTATAAGGGTGTCTGTAGGTTCAAAATACGGTGCTCAGCATTCACAGGACTGGACATCACTTGTTGCTCATATTCCCGGATTAAAAGTTGTTTTCCCTGCCACCCCGTATGATGCAAAAGGACTTATGAATGCCGCTCTTCAGGGAACCGATCCGGTTATTTATTTCGAAAGCCAGAGAATATACGATATCGGGGAATACTTCCACGAAGGTGGTGTACCTGAAGGTTACTATGAGATACCTTTAGGTGAACCTGACATAAAACGCGCCGGTAAAGATATAACCATTCTCACTGTAGGTGCTACCTTATACAAGGCTATTGAAGCTGCCGATATTATGAAAGAAAAATATTCCCTTTCTGCAGAGATCATTGACGCAAGAAGTCTCGTACCTTTTAATTACGACATTGTAATTGAGTCAGTTAAAAAAACAGGGAAAATTATACTTGCAAGCGATGCAAATACCCGTGGCTCATATTTAAACGATATGGCCCGCACCATTTCAGAACTTGCTTTTGACTACCTGGATGCTCCCCCTGTTGTGGCGGGTTCAAGAAACTGGATTGTGCCTGCACATGAACTGGAACATTACTTCTTCCCGCAGGCAGAATGGATCATTGACGCCATCCATCAGAAAATCATGCCTCTTGAAGGACATGTTGTGAAGAATAATTTTGGAGATGAAATTATATTGAAGCGAAACAAGATGGGCATTTAAAGATATTCTTGTTATATTTCCTTTGTGTTTAAGGTAGACTTATTGATTTAAATGCATAGCTGCAAACTTGATATACTGCTCCCAGTCATACCTTGTCAGATTATGAACTCCGGTCCGTATATGATATCCGACATGCCCCTCAATCAATGACGAATCCAACGGCGGCATTTCCGGAGAAAGAATACTCTTATTATAAAGGGAATAAACATCACCCGCATAATATGCGGCGAGAAATTCCCCTTCAGGATCCGCCCACTGGTCTTTTTCAGCACTGGCAACATACACAGGCCTGGGGGCAATCAAGGCAATCACCATATGCTGATCCACCGGAAGTCTGTCTTCATCTTCGTTATACCTCTTAAAATTTTCGCAAAACCAATGTGGAAAACTCTTATTAATTTTTTCAACGGTTTCCCCTACCCTTCTTCGCGACAGTGCAGCTCCCCCGCAACCGGAGCTATTGGATATTACGACAGCAAAACGCTGATCTATCGCTCCTGCCCATAAAGCTGTTTTCCCCAGACGGGAATGTCCAATCACAATAACCTTATCAGGATCAACTTCCGGCAGCGCCTGCAAATAGTCCAGTGCAGATGAAAGTCCGAATGCCCAGGCAGCAATAGACCCCCAATCGTCATTTTTACGAGTTGTATCTCCCTCATGATAAGCCAACCTGTGAATGCCATTTCTGAAACCACCATCATAATCAGGATCTATATCCCCATAATACATGGTTGCCAGCCCAAAACCACTGGAAAGGATCAGATCGAGAGGCCATCTTGAAGTCCTTACACCTCTGGACCTCTCGTCTGCTTTGTTTTCAGTTATACCCAACTCTTCATTATTCCTGCTCCAGCTTTCGTGTAAAAGAACTTCAGGATCAGAAGTAACAGTATGGTTACCAAAAAAATTCAAACCCATAAAGACCGGTACCGGAGAGTGGTGATCTGCAGGCAGATAAATAAGCAGGTCCACTAACTGGGAATCAGTCCGGGCAGTGTTATAAAAAACAACCTTAACCTGTTCCCGTATGGCAGGGATATCATATATCATAATACTGTCCCTGCTGAACAATCTGAAATCATATGGAATATCTTCAACGGGAATTTTGCCGTAAACCTCCTGTTCAAAAAGCGATAACAGGTATGGTCTCTGAATGCTTTCCCATTTTTGGGAATTGGTTATCTTCTGTCCTTCCGGGCCCTTAAGCAGAGAGGGATAATCAGGCGGGGTTAAACTCACCCTGGTGCATGAAGCAAATAAAAACAGGAAAAGCAGAAATGAGGCAAACCTATTCAGGCAGGAAGTATTGTTATTACAATTTAACAAATTGGGGAAAGGATAATTCCTGACATAATAATTTAAAAGAGGAAATGTTTTCATTTGTACAAGTATTAATTATGTTATGCATTAAAAGTAATTATTTTAATTTTTCCCCCTTTGTGTGCCTACGTGAGTACTTCGTGTCCTTTGTGGTTAAATAAAAACCACGAAGGACACGAAGGTTATCACGAAGGAACACAAAGGAATATCATTTTAATAGAAATCAAACGATCGTTAAATTAAGGTTTACTTCCATTCAATAACCATAGTCTCTTCCGGATGGATCAGAATACTAAATCCATTTACTGTACCCATCTTGTCTGCAAAAAGAACGGCTGGCTTTTTTGTACTGTATTTTGTCTTCAGTTCAACCTTCTTTTTATCTTTTGATTTATTAATGATTACAGTTACAATGGAATTGCCTGATTTAAGGGTTTTCATAAGAAGCCCCTTCTGATGGGATGCAAATGTAAATGGCAAGTCATCCTTAATAGTTTTTAGCTCCACTGCCAGAAGATCTGCCAATCCCCTGTTGTCGTCAATATAAGCACCAAGGCCGATCAATGAGGGTATCCATAAGGTTTCTCCATTACCGGACTTTTTGCGTGTAGCGACAATTTTGCCATTGTTTGTCGAGACAACTTCTGCTGAACTGTTATCTATGTAACCTCGCCAGAGGTGAGCCGGGAGCACGACCTGCCCTATGTTCATACTGAAGAGATTGTCAACCATTTTAAATTCACTGATATTCCCCCCCAGCAAACTGGCAAGCGGGAAACCTGTCTTCATGGTATTATGAAGGTCTTCGTCAAAGAATCCGGTGAGTCCTTCCATTATGAGTTTTCCCCCTCTCATAACAAATGTTTCCAGCTTCCGGACATATCCGGAGGGTACAGAGATCTGATGGGCCAGAATAATGACACTTCCGGTATAATCATCCCTGGTAAAATCAAATTCCCCGATTTCTTTAATATTACAGTTAATCCCAAGCTCTGATATGGTTTCAAAATAACCGAGAAGTGATTTCATAATACCACCTTCCTTTCGGGCTTCATACTCCACAACTGATGGTATAAGCATTTTCTTTTCTGCCCACAATGATTCCCGTATGTAGATCAGGTTAATATCTGTATCATATACACGGGCATTTCGGAACAAATCCGGTTTTGAATTAATGACATCTATTACTTCAGCTGCAGCGAGTAACCGGTCTGAAGGCTGATCCTGAAAATCAAGCATTGCCCACTCACCAGCCTCAATTCCTGAAGAACGGGGATTCAGCGACCAGAAAATACCGCCCTTCCCCTGAGATCCGATGATAGTCCACATCCACTGGGCAATTTCATTACCAGTGGGGCACAATGGTGCTCTGGCACTATAGGTATTATTGCCTCCCTGTATCTCAGTCATGATCCATGGAAGTTCACCGGCACCCGATCGCATAATGGCGCTGTTAGCCGACATAGCCAAAGTATACTGCTCACGCTTAAAATATCCGAAATGCCATCCGGCATGAGCTGATCCCCCTATAGTAGTAAGAAACTTCCGCCATTCCGGAAAATTATACTCTGCACAATTCCTGAAAATATCATGGTTGTTCACATGGATAATATGGGTAGTATCATATTTTAAAATTTCGTTTGTAATAAGGTTAAGATACCATGTATTATAGTCAACCAGGAAACGCTGGTCTGTCAGTTCTACCAGGATTGGGTATCCATTGTCTGTATACTCTTTTGGGGGATTATTAATTAACCATTCCTTAAATCTCTGTTTAGTGAACTCCGTCCATGGAATTTCACCTGTAACCCCTGGCTCATTGATCAGTACCCAGGCATACATACTGCTATACTGACTGAAATGTATTACAAGGTTTTTAATAAAATCTGCTATGGACAACCAGTGATCTTCATCTTCAGGAAATTTAAATCCCCCTATATCGGTCTTTTCTGTGTAGGGGAAAATTGTGACATAAACCAAAATATCATATTTTTCGGCTGCCCTGAAAGCTTTGTCAAACAGGCTGAAATCCCATGTGTCGTCAGACTTACGCATATAGGATTCGAACATACGGATACGTGTGGTTTTCATCCCGCTTTCTCTCAGCATGCGAAACCAGGTATCTATCTCTTCATCAGTTTGTCCCGGTTCAATAAATACCTGGGCACCAAACAATGGCAGGTCAGTCATTGATTTCTGGGCAAGCAGAGTCATACTCCCGGTGGAAATAATCAATGCAAGGCTAATAAAGAAAGATCTGATCATAATTTTTTTATTCATGTTCAATATTAATTTAGTAATAACCTAATAACCTAATAACCTAATAACCTAATAACCTAATAACCTAATAACCCTACATTCTAATATATTCTCTTGCCGTTTCCACAAAAGTCTTCAGATTGATTTCCGGGGTATCAGCAGGTAATGCACAACCGGAATTAAGAATAAATCTTTCTGTACGTGAAAAGATGTCCAGCAATTCAAGAGTTTTTTTCCTGACAAGTTCAGGGGTACCCCTTGCCAGCACCCCGCCGGGATCAATATTACCGGTGAATGTTGCTTTATCATGCAGGATTTCATAAGCTTTATAAACATCTGTTTTGTAATCGATCTCAAAAGCGTCTGCTTCTGTTTGCAACATTTGATTCAATATCAAGCCGGTATCTCCACAGATATGCAGGGTGTAAAATAATCCCAGATCATGTGCTGCCTTTACTACTTTCATTT
This sequence comes from uncultured Bacteroidaceae bacterium, assembly GCA_964454295.1. Taxonomy (GTDB): domain Bacteria; phylum Bacteroidota; class Bacteroidia; order Bacteroidales; genus CAYVTV01. The sequence continues at coordinate 19,383 of CAYVTV010000017.1, read as the reverse complement.
CGTAAGGTAAGGCATACTCCTTATATATTTCAGGAGCTACCAGGTCGGGACCTGCCAGGCTGTCTCCGTTAGAAAGCATATGAGCTCCGGTTTGTGCCATCAGCCGGATGAACTGGCAGGTAGCTTCAGTGGTATAATCCAGTAATTCATGGATTTGGGACAATTCTTCCATATATAGATCTATCATCCAGTTTTCACTGCCTCTGACCAGTCCGGCAAGGGAGAATGGAGACTGATCACAGTTTCCCCTTACCATAATGGTATCTCCGAAATACTCTTTGACCAATCGCACCGATTCCAACCAGATTTGAATGTATTTATAATTCTCAACATTTGCAGGCTTAAGTAATTTAATATCAGTTAAGGCATTAAGGCATCCCTGGTGGGATCTGGCAGGTGAGTCTTCAGGGAAATCAACCGGAACGCCCAGGCTTCCGGCCAGGGTAACTGTATCAATATCAATCAGGACTCCATCAAGGCCGTATTTTTCAACTGATTTTATAAACGCATCCGCAATTACCTTAGGGTTATCCCGAAATTGCTTCATTGTTACATTTATTTCCCTTGCAGCCACCATGAAATTATGCAGCATAACAGGGATTTTGTCGACTGGTTGTCCTGTAAGTGCTGCAACCATTCTTTCGTATCCGTTCATTTTAAATTATAAAATTATCTCGAAAGATAATTCTTTTGGAAAATTACCTTATAATCCTTACTAAAATCATCCAGGACAAAAACAGAAAAATTTTCACCACCCGGGTATACCCTGATTACAATATGTCCCGTTTCCTGCGTTATTCTTCCGATATTATTTCCTAAAACACTTCTTGAAGGATCGAGAATAACTGAAGCATAAATATCCCGTTCACCAGGATACAGACTTTCAGAAATTAGCCTTCTCAACACATCTTCTCCGGGGTGATCGGAAGACCAGTTCTGTAATACCCATACCTGTGGGCGGATAGTGCGGATATAATAGGGAGATTGGGAATCACGGTTTCCATGATGGTTAAGAGTGGCTATATCAACCGGCCCTATGATCGGAGCCGTCTGTGCATCCATGCTGCTGAAAGGGAAAAAGCTGTCGTTGTCAACGCCTGTTATATCTCCTCCTGTATAATAGTCAAATTTACCATACGAGATACGGATCCCGTTACTACTGTCATTAAACCTGATATCAGCTGCTTCCGGAAAACTAATAAAATATTGATCATCGCTATAGCCATTCCATATTTTTCCTGATCCAAAGAGATTACGTACTTCAAATTCCGGATATCTGCCAGAATTTTTAAGCAGTGATATTTGCCGGTTGCTTCCGACTTGAAATTCGATGTGCTGCGTACCAAACTTTGAAGATTGGTATTCAACAAACTTAAGATAATTCTGAAGTAGCTCACTGTTTTTTACTAATTCCTTTGCTCTTTCGTCCTCAAGCCCGTGAGCTATAATTTTTTTAATTGGAATATGATGTCCGACTGCAGTAATACCTGTCAGGAGATAACCTTTGCCGGAATCTTTAATCAGATGATCAATCGCACCAAAGTGATCTCCATGATAATGAGTAATAAAGGCATAATCAAGCGATGCCTTTTCTTTCCCGGGATGAAATGTGCGAATGTAGCGAATAATCCATTCCGGAGCTGTTTGAGTATTATCCGGCCTTAATAAAGCATTTCTGTCAGAATGCACCCTTGGACTTGCTTCAGACAGTTCGCCGGCATCAATTAAGAGTGTTGTGCTGTCAGGAAAGATTAGGAAAGCACAATCTCCTCTCCCGGTACTGATATGATGAATATCAAGCATTCCTTCTTCCCATTCAGGTAATTTCTGTGCGCTGGTATTGATTTCAAAAACTGAAATAAGGGAAATGCCAATTAAAAGCCTAAATAATTTTTCAAGTGTATTCATTTTGTATAACTTCTTTGTCGGGTTTTGTATGTTGTAAATTTATTGGGATTTTGTTATTTGATTTTATTTCGATTCTGACTATTAGTACATAGATTGAATATATCTATCCCTCTTTACGAGGGTTGTTTTCCTAAAGCCGCCTCCTTTGGGGGCGGAGGTTTACTTTAGTTAAAATCAGTGTAAAACTCTTTTCACTGCAGGACATGTTGAGCATAGCGAAACTTTAATTAATTTCCTCTTAAACCATGTATCCATATGATTTACACAACTATCTATCACTCATTATATCCAGATTCTCTTCAAAAACAGCATCTATCTGGTACAGCATCACGCCAAGTTTTCTCAGGTAATGAATATCTCTTACACCACCGAAGAGGAAATTTTCATTTCTGTAGTGAAATTTGTTAACCGAAGGTATCACCTCCATTGACATGCTTTGTGCCAGTTTTACCCACTGAGCTGAGAGAACATTGCCATGATCGAAAAGAAAGTAGTGGCATGCCACATCTTCACCGTTTCTCCATTTTGCAAATATTTCCGGCATTTCAGCTACCCTTACGCTGAATCTTACCTCACCCCAAAAGTGTTCCCTGGCATCCCTGTCAATAATTATGGTCTGATCAAAACTGTGCCTACGGGTAATGCTCTCCCTGATCTTACTGTAGTAAGTTTCACTTCTGGTCCGGCATTTCAGGTCCAGCATCAGGATTGCATCTTCCGGTATCAGGTCAAGGTATTCATCAAGGGTCATAATGCCGAAGTTGCCATGCAGAGAGGTATATGATTTTGCCTCTTCCAGGGTCAGCTCATCAATAAGTACATCTGCACCAAAAAATTTTTCAAGGTCCCGGTCGTGGTGGACAACAAGATGGTCATCAAGTGTTATCCATATATCAATCTCCACGCCTGCATAGGACCTGTTGAAAGCCTCTTCAATCCCTTCGGGCTGATATTCTACAAAGTTGTCATTTACCACCGTTCCCCTGTGTGCGATCCAAAGCGGCGGTGGCAATTCATTGTTTTCGAGTATATACCTGAAAACGTCCGGGTTGTCGATATTCACCATATCTATTTCGTATCTGAGGCAATGAAGGTATTGCTCAAACTGATCGCCCGGTATATATGCCATTACTTTTACCCCTTTATCATGAGCAGTTTTTACAAGTTCGCGGGACAGATCACTCACCCTCACCTCGATGATCGGAGGCTTCCATTTTTCCCACATTTCATTGAACTCGTTTATGGATGATACATTCAGCTTAAAAGCAATACCCGAATTGGTGAGGGCCTGCAGATCTTCGATAAGGTAATCGCCCCAAAGCATGATAGGTGACCAGGTTTCTGTATCTGCAGATTCCATATTTTCGAGATCAGAATAGTTTCTGACATTAAAGAAGCAGTTGTCGGCCACTCCCCATCTCTTCACCAGTTCGATGAATTCATTAATGTCGCCTGATTTGAAGTCGAAATAGAAGTTTATACTTTCTTTGAAGCTTAAAACCTGCTCCTCGATAGTGGGTATTTTTTCACCCCTGAATGAATGGCGGAACCAGCTACCTGCATCCAGTTTCTTCAACTCATCGGAGGTGAAGTCACCAAAATTGCCTGTACCGTTGGTTGTACGGTTCAGAGTACGGTCATGAAAATTAAAATAGACACCATCCTTTGACCTGCGCACATCCACTTCAAGGTAATGGCTGCCCGTTTCAATGGCTTTTAATGCCGAGCTCATGGTATTTTCAGGAGCTTGCCTGTTGGCTCCCCGGTGCACGGCTATCTCAATCTGCCTGTTATAGAGGTGACAGCCGGAAATGAAGAAGAGTAATAGGGGTAAAAAGAAAAGATGTTTTCTGCTCATGGGTTTCGGTTTAATGTTTATTGGATATGTTTCAATTTGAAGCTAGACAGCTATGGATGTAAATTTAGTTTGTTCAATGGAATAAAAAAAGCTTGTTGCCGAAAAAACGGCAACAAGCTTAAATGAAAAGACAATTATCAGAAAGTATATCTTGCACCCAGGTGAACCTGGAAAGGACTGGTTACACGGTATCTTTTCTGTCCTGCATTCTGGTTAACGGCGTAAATCCATCTACTGTTAGCCGCATCCCATCCTGTTACGTTACTGTAAAGATTTGTGTTGTAAATCTCGTGGTAACCACCCCAGGTTTTATTAAACAGGTTCGGGAGGTTGAATATATCAGTCCGTATTTGAAGACTGTGCGAACCGATTATTTTGATCGATTTGGATACGGATACATTCAAATCATACCTCCAAGGCTGCCTTCCCGCGTAGGGTGCTGCAAATGTGCCTATGTGATCTTTAATGTACGTTGCATACCTTGGGTCGGAATTCTCCAGCACATGATTGATCCCATCCCTGAGATACTGAGGTGTGGCCGGATTGTCGGGGTCAAAGATATAGCACAGAGTAACATTATCGGTTGGTGCACCGCGGCCTATACCAATGATATCCCTGGGAGCTGCCATCGTAAATCCTATGCCCTGTGCTCCGATAAAGGTAACACCTGCCGAGAATCCCCATATTGTTGGCATTATCCCTGTAAAAACCAACTTGTGACGTAACTGATCACGGTCCGGGTAGTTGCGGTAATCTTTCCCCCAATCATGGTATGAGCTTCCCACATAATGGAACTCCCTTGAGTTTCCGGAGGTGTAGTGAACCCCTCCTTTTGACTCCCCTCGGGTATAGCTTGCCGCCACACTTCCGTCTTTACCAATCCGCATGTTCGCCTCGGCAACAAGTGCAACATAATTATTTGGCCAGTCGGCATTGGTAAATTGCATGACCTGGGTAAAATTATCAGATATCCTGGCATTGTCGGCAACGGCTTCCCTCTTTCCTATCAGAGTTGACTCAGGAACATACACTGCCCTGTTGCCTTCTGATGCCAGGTAGAACTGCGGCTGGTTAAGGTTCTTGTTTGTGTAATAGAAATTGCCCATTGTTCTGGTATAATAACCACCTATACCAACATTAAATTTCGTTGAGAAATAGTGGTGATAGTTGGCGTTTAATTTCCATGTTTTGGGCATTTTCAGTTTGTCATCGATCGCAATCACAAATGACGGAGGTGTTGTGATAACCCCCCTGTCAAGAAGATCATAGATATATTCCGGGCCGGGAACATTGTCAAAAGATTCAAAAAAAGCGGGCCAGTCAGCCGGAGGCAGGTCAGCCTGGGTGAATCCGGCCAATCTCGTATCTGCCACCACCCAGAAGTAATCCACCCCGTTGTCAATCTGCGCCATGGTGAGAGACTGAGTGGTAGGCTGGCTTATAAACCTTCCTGCTCCAAATTTTACAATATCAGTGCCTTTGCCACCGACATCCCAGATCACATTCATCCTTGGTTGAATACCGGTATAGTCATTGGGCGTACCTGCATTATTCACACCCAGTATATTGTGGAGAGACTCGTTATATTTAGGTTTTCTGGGAATAAGCTGTGCATCCCAGCGAAGGCCGGCAGTGAGATCAACATGTTCCCACAGAGTGGTCTGCATCTGTGCATATAATGCAGGATAGATCGTATAAGGCCTGACATAATCGCCCGCATCGTCACTCATAGGGGTCTTTCTTTCATACCTGTATGGTATATTATTTCTCAGATTCTCTATGCCATCATATAGAAAGTGACCCTGCTGGTAGTGTGTGAGCAAATCCTTGATCGTATTTACAAGTATTTCACCGCCCACAGTATACCTTATATTTCCTGCCACAAAGCGGTAGTTATTGACAATGGAATAGTCAGTCTCCGATATTATCTCAGGGCACCAGAACTGGTTTCCCCAAAATATTTCTGTGTTTTTGGAGGAACCATCGTAAAAGGTTGAATTCACCCTTACCTGTCCCACGGGAGCACGTGGAAAATCCCACCCGTTGGCTCTCCTATGATGGATAAAGTTTATCCTGAAGTCATTGAAGCTTGTGGGTGACACATCGGTACGCAACTGCAGGGTAACCGAATGGTCGTAGGAATCTTCCTCGTACCGGGTTGATAAAAGGCCATTGTTCTTATCCGGACGGTGGAACATATGGTAATTATATTTAAGCACTGCACGGTTCTTATCATTTATCGTCCAGTCTAGTTTCAGCATGGCAGAACCTGTTTTGCGTTTGACCTGTATCGTTCCATATTGTTTCCCCTCAAGAGCATCCGGCATATTGTAAGTGGGGCCTCGCAGGATACTCACTATCTCGTCCATGTTCGCCTTAGTTATGCCAAGTGCCCTTTCTGCTTCTTCCAGGGTGGCGCCTGCCTTTTCAAAGTCCATATACCCCCATGGACGATCCCATACGTGAAAATCTCCATTTGCAAAGAAATGAAGCTTATCCTTTATTATAGGTCCTCCGAGGCTAAATCCTACCTGCCTTGTTGTAAACTCATCCTGGGTGCCAAAAGATTCAGCACCTGAAGGGTCCCGTAAATATGTATTGCCTGTGAATATATCGCTGGAATTGTATCCGAAGACCGATCCTTTGAGTTCATTGGTACCCGATTTTGTGGAAGCCTTAATGACCATTGCTCCTCCCCTGCCGGAGCTAACATCGTAGTCATTGTTGCTTACTTCAAATTCTTCAATGGCATCCATTGACACTCCGAATGCTCCTCCGGCAATGTCGCCGAAAGTATTCCGTCGGTTTGGCACGCCATCCAGCACAAAGCCGGTCTGTCCCCTGTTCTGACCTGCAGGATTAATGCCTACTGTAAGGGGTGACAACGCTGCAAGGTCCTGGTAGTTTCTGTTTGCGGAAGGTATCCTCTGCATGGTTATGTTGTTAATTTTTGTTGCAGTACCCAAACGTTTACGGTCTGCAGTAAAAGCATCAAAAGTAACAACAACCTCCTCCAGATGCTCACTATCTGTCGTTAAACTTATTGTTCCCATATTGATATCATCCCCCTGAGTGAGCATGATACCGGAAACCTCATATTTCGAATACCCGACAAATGTTATGGTAATAGTGTAAGGCCCTCCAATAGGGAGATTTTGTAAAACAAATCTGCCACTTATATCACTTATAATACCGGTTCGGAAACCCGTACTGACATTATGCGCAACAACTGTGGCAGTGGGTAGAGGCACATTTTCAGCCTGATCAAAAACTACTCCGGTGATACGATTGTCAGTTCCCTGTCCGTAAACACCTACCTGGAATAGTAAAAAGGAAAAAAACAAAATAAAATAAGACTTTCTCATAAGATTCAGGTTTAGTTAATACTTTAATTTACGTGAAATCCACATCATCAAGATATAGACAAATCAATCTGAGCATTCTGGCTGTGTTTTCCGGCGATCACCTCCTTTCTTTATTTAAATTATTGGAAATAACTATGTACAAATTATATGACACAATAATCTTAAATCGGTTGACAATAAAGAATTTTTCTCCATTTTTTATTCAGGGACTGAATTACATATACTTTCTGTTCTGACTTCCAGCTTAAATATAATTTTCAAATTGTCATTAAAGTAACCCATTATATCGTGTATGCCCTGACATCTTAAGCCCCACAAGCAGTTTAGTAATTTTGTTCCTTACTTTAATATTGGGGAAAAAACTTGTACAATATAGTCTATTCCTGGTAACAATTTCAATAAATATTAACCTTCTATAATGTTATTTTAGCATTATCGGTTATCCGTTTCATAAAAAAGCATAATATTAAAACTAAATTGAACTTATTCAGTTAAAAATTGTTATTAATTTAAAGGAATCACGAAAGCATATAAATGAGAATAATATTATGTTTTTTAGTCGTATTAACAGGCTTTGCAGAAATTAATGCCCGGGAAATTGAAAAAGCAGGAGTTGAGAAAATTCAAAAAATTCTTAATAATCCGGAGGACAAGCTATTTGTTTTAAACTTCTGGGCCAGCTGGTGCAGACCCTGCGTTAAAGAATTGTCTTATTTTGAGAAGTTGGCAAAAGAATATAGTTATGAAGAGGTGGAATTTATCCTGATGAGCCTTGACTTCCCAAGTCAGATAGAAAGCCGGCTTATCCCTTTTCTTAAAAGGAATGAGATAAGCCTTAAAGTTATTTTGATAGAAGAACTGGATTACGATAAGTGGATGAACCTGGTGGATGAGTCCTGGCAGGGAAATCTGCCTGCAACACTATTTATAAATAATAAAACAGGTCTCCGGCATTTTGTAAACCGGCCTCTTGAAGAAGATGAACTGCGGAATGTCGTTAATACGATGATTCCTCCCCCGATCCCTTGATAGCGTGATCCCGTGATCCCTTAATACAATAAATCACTAAAAAGTAGAATTATGAAAACAATCAGATTATTATTCATTGCATTAATGCTTATGTCATTAACAAACTTTGCAGAGGCACAGTATAAGATTGGTGACAAAGTACAGGATTTCAGCCTGAAGAATGTTAACGGGAAAATGGTTTCCCTGGCCGATTACACGGAAGCTAAAGGATTCATTCTTATTTTCTCCTGTAATCACTGCCCTTTCGTCCATAAGTATGAAAGCCGGATAAAATATCTTCATGCCAACTACGCTCCAAAAGGATTCCCTGTGATAGCCATTAATTCCAACGATGAGAAAATATCTCCGGGTGATTCATACGATGAGATGAAGAAGAGATACAAAGCACAGGGATATAGATTTGCGTACTTATACGACCAGACTCAGGAGGTAGCAGCAAAATTCGGAGCGGAAAGAACTCCTCACGTCTATGTATTAAACAAAAAGCAGGATGGAATAGTGTTAGAGTACTTCGGCACTATCGATAATAATGTGGATAATGCATCGAAAGCTGATAAAAAGTATGTACAGGATGCTGTAAATGCATTACTTGAGAACAGTAAACCACCGGTCACGGAAACAAAAGCAGTAGGTTGCACTATTAAATGGAGAAAATAGAATATATTTACAAGTTATCAGAATATTTTTCTATCTTTGCATTTCAATTCTACTTCTTTCTATTCCACTAACCATTTAATAACATTGGAAATATCAAAGAAGTCACAATATGTAAAGAAATAAATATTCACTTAAACTTGTAATTACAAGATTGGCAACTAAAACTGAGGTAGTACAGCATATTAAAGCCAGGAAAGGCTTTATAATTGATATGGACGGGGTAATATATCATGGAAACAGCTTATTACCCGGTGTTAAAGAATTTGTTTCCTGGTTGCAGCAGGAAAACAAGAAATTCCTGTTTCTTACCAATTCGAGCGAACGTACTCCCGGAGAATTGCAGGAGAAACTTTTGCGTTTAGGTATTAAGGTTGATCAATCACATTTCTATACCAGTGCCCTTGCCACTGCCGCATTCCTTTCCAGTCAGAAGAAAAAAGGAACAGCATACATCATTGGCGAAGCCGGACTGATCAACGCCTTGTATAACGCGGGTTTTTCAATGAACAATGTGGATCCTGATTATGTTGTTATAGGGGAATCAAGATCATACAGCTATGAAAAAATAGAACATGCTGTAAATCTCGTTATTAAGGGCGCAAAGCTAATAGGCACAAATCCCGATGTTACCGGTCCTATTGAAAATGGTATTGCTCCCGCAACCAAAGCTCTTATTGCTCCTATTGAACTCGCTACCGGCAGGAATGCTTATTTTGTCGGCAAACCTAATCCCCTGATGATGCGTATCGCCCTCAAAAAACTTCAATGTACCAGGGATGAAACTATCATAATCGGCGACAGGATGGACACAGATATTATCGCGGGGATAGAATCTGAAATTGAAACATGTCTGGTGCTAAGCGGAATAACCGACAAAAAGACAATGGGTGAATTTGCCTATAATCCTCATTTTGTTTTAAACGGGGTAATTGATCTGTTATGATTAAAGGGGTAATTTTTGATATGGACGGAGTACTGGTTGATTCCGAGCAGTTTATCTGTGAAGCAGGAGTCAGAATGTTCGCTGAAAAAGGGTTTATGGTAAAACATAAAGATTTCAAAGAATTCACCGGCATGGGAGAAGATCGTTATTTAGGAGGAGTGGCTGAAAAATATAACTTCCCCTTTGATGTCGAAAAAGATAAAGCAAGAACATATGAAATCTATGAACAACTTGTCGCAGGCAGGTTAAAACCTCTCCCGGGTGTGTTTTCATTTATTGAAATGTGCCGGGAACATAATCTGAAACTTGCCGTAGCTTCAAGTGCTGATAAAGTTAAAGTGGAAATTAATCTCAGAGAGACAGGCCTTTCTCAAAATGTTTTTGATGTAGTCGTAAATGGTCTGGATGTACAGAGAAAAAAACCATACCCTGATATATTTATTAAAGCTGCAGAGAGCCTTTTGCTTAGTCCGCAGGAATGCCTTGTGGCAGAAGATTCAAAAAGCGGGGTTAGCGCTGCAAAAGAAGCCGGTTGCAGATGTCTTGCATTGACAACCAGTTTCTCTCCTGACAATTTAAACGAGGCTGACTGGATAGTTAAAGATTTGTCATACGCGAATGCTGATTGTATAAGTTGGTAAATTACAACATAACGGAAGTTTCTTATATACTCAACATGTCCTGCAATAGAATAATTTTCGTTGATCTTAGCTAAACTATATAAGTGCTAAACTTTAATAACATAATTCCTGTAATTACCAAAGAAAATGATTAAACTCAAAAAAACAGATCTTGAAATTTCCCCGGTTGTCTTCGGTGCATGGGCAATAGGAGGATGGATGTGGGGTGGTGCCGACAGGAAGGAAGCAGTAAAAGCTCTGCAAAAATCCGTGGAACTGGGAATTACAACGATTGATACCGCCCCTGTTTACGGATTCGGGTTAAGTGAAGAAATTATTGGTGAAGCGCTGAAGAAACAAAGAAAAAATATTCAGATCCTCACAAAATTTGGTCTTACATGGACAGGAAATGAGGGACATCATTATTTCCCAACCACTGATAATAACGGGAACAAAGTGGATGTTTTCAAGTTTGCCTCAAAAAAAAGAATAATTGAAGAATGCGAAGCAAGTTTACAACGGCTGGGAACTGATTATATTGACCTGTACCAGCAGCACTGGCCTGATCCCACTACTCCGGTTGATGAAACTATGGAAGCACTGAATGATCTGATAGCTCAGGGAAAAATAAGAGCCGCAGGAGTGTCAAATTACGATACATCATTACTGAATACTGCCTGTAAATACAGCGCAATAGTATCTGATCAGGTGCCATACAGTATGTTACGGCGTGACATTGAGCAGGAACTGGTCCCCTATTGTATTGAACATAACATTGATATCCTTGCTTACAGTCCTCTTCAGCGCGGTATTCTTACAGGTAAATTCAAACCAGATCACCGGTTTAAGGAAGGAGACTCAAGGGATGGACAGCCTTGGTATAAAACAGAGAACATCGTTAAGGTCAATACCTTTCTGGAGAAATTGAAGCAGGTGGCAGCCTCAAAGAATACAACTCTAACCCGGCTTGTTTTAAGCTGGACTCTCTCACAACCCGGAATTACTGCTGTGCTTGCCGGAGCAAGGGATCCGAAACAACTGACGGAAAATGCCGGAGCCATGTCTCTGAAACTCGAACAACATGAGGTTGATGATATAAATAAAGAATTAGCAGATCTGAAACTCGAACTATAGGAATTTATAAAAAAATCTCTGAGTTCTCTGTGCCTCCTCTGTGTTCCTCTGTGTAATAATAATTGAACGAATGTTACACAGAGATTCATGGAGAAGTCACAGAGTTGCACAGAGAAAGCAGTTAAATTGAAGTACGATACAGGGACAAAGGGACGAAGGAGACTAAGGTTACGTGGTTTAGCGGATGAGTGGATAAGTAAAAGTAAATGAGCAAATTACCCCGGAGGGGTATCAATATAATAGCCAGGGGTGACAACCCCTGGGAAAATGACGAAGTGCAAATCCGCCGAACAGAAACCGGCTCTTTATATCATTCGGCTGATTGAGGCGGAAAAGATAAAGCTGATTTAGGAAAAAGTAATGTAAACAAAGCAAATAGTATTAACCGGAAATTTGTAAACTTTTTTCAGGACGATACATTATTAAGGAATAGAATAAATAGTAAAACATGGAGAATTTTCTAACTGCCTTTCCAAATACAGAGGAGTTACCGGATTATCATCATTCAACTCTGGAAAATGAATATCATCTTGTAAACGGACACATCCATACACCCTATTCATTTAGTGCCTTCTCACATCCTGAACAGGCATTTCAGATGGCACAAGAGGAAAATGTCAGGATACTTGGCATCAATGATTTTTATTCCACCGAAGGGTACAACGAATTTCACAGCCTGAGTAAAAAATATAGAATTTTTCCCCTCTTCAACATTGAATTCATGGGACTACTAAAAGAAGAGCAGGAAAAAGGCATTCGGGTAAATGATCCGGGAAACCCCGGCAGGATATACTTCAGCGGCAAGGGTCTTGATTACCCTGTTAAACCTGACTCCTGCCTTACGGGTAAATTATCTCTTCTACGAGCCGCAGGTCAGAAGCAAACTACTGAAATGCTCGAAAAGGCTTCATTATTATTGAATTCCCTGGATTCCCGTTTAAAACTGGATTATTCCGAAGTTGTAAATAACTACACCCGGGGCATGCTGAGAGAACGGCATATCGCAAGAGCAATCAGGATAAAGATTATTGAGATGTTCAGGACTTCAGAGGAAAGGTATCAATTCCTGACTAAACTATATGGCGGAAAACAATCACAGGTGGATATTAGCAATCCTGCTGCCCTGGAGAATGAGATCCGTTCGGAATTACTCAAGGCGGGTGGTAAAGCTTATGTACGCGAGAGTACTGAAGCTTTCCTTGAACTGGAGGAAATAATCCGTATCATCAGAATAGCTGGAGGCATACCATGCTATCCTGTCCTTCTTGATGATGCAAAAGGAAATCTGACTGAATATGAACAGGATTATGAATCACTTTATACCAGCCTTATTAAACACGATGTATTCTGTATTGAGCTCATTCCCGGACGTAATGATTTTAATAAACTCAAAGAATGTGTAAACTTTTTCCATTCGAGAAATTTTATTATTACACTGGGTACCGAACATAATACACCGGATTTATCCCCTGTTCGTGTAAATGCCAGGGGTGGTACTCCTTTGGACGATAATTTAAACAGAATTTCCTATGAAGGAGCCTGTGTAATTGCAGCGCACCAATACAGGCGTGCAAAGGGTGGTGAAGGATTCGTCATGCCGGATTATTCAAGCCTGGCAGAATTAAAAGCTAATTTTACCAGGGAAGGAAATGCGGTGATTAATCATTATTTAGATGTAATATAGTTCTTTAAAGTAAACCACCGCCACCAAAGGAGGCGGCTTTAAGCACACAACCCTCTGAAAGAGGAATAAATACATTCAGTCTATGCCCTAATTATTAAGATCGTAATAAAATCAATTAACGAAAATTCAACTCTGCCTTGAAATTAAATTATACTAAAATATTTTACCAAATGAAGCAACTACAGGATATGATTGATATCAGCCGGTATTACGGAAACCAAAAGGATTACACCCTCGCAGGAGGAGGAAACACTTCCTGGAAGAACGATGATTACATCTGGGTAAAAGCCAGCGGAGTTAGTCTTGCAGATATTTCTGAAGATGGTTTTGTAAAACTCATAAGAGACAAAGTTAAGCTGACCGGAACGAAAGAATACAGTAATGATCCCCATACCAGGGAAATGCAGGTAAAGGAAGACCTGCAGGCAAGCATTGCTGATCCTTCAGATAAAAAAAGACCATCGGTTGAAACCTCCCTGCATGAACTGCTGGAGTATCCTTTTGTGGTACACCTGCACCCAACAGTTACCAATTCTCTCACCTGTTCTGTCAATGCCGGTAAAATTGCAAGGGAATTATTCGGTGAGGAAGTGATGTTTACAGGATTCGCTGCAGGCTACCAGCTTTTTAAAAACATTCAGTCTGAAATCAAGACCTATCGTAAGAAGTTTAATTCCGATCCTCACATTATCCTGATGCAAAATCACGGTGTTTTTGTAAGTGCCGGCAGTACTGATGAAATCAGACAATTATATGAATATATAACTGAAAAGATCAAAAGCAGGCTGCATTCCTTCCAAAAACCGCAGGATATTCCGGTTAATGAAAAGATAAAAAATATACTTCCCGCGCTCAGGATGATAGTAAGTGAAAAAAAAGTTAAACTCTTAAAAATACGTAATAACTCTTTAATACAACATTTCTGCAACTCTCCGGAAAGTTTTGCCAAGGCCTCCCTTCCCTTTACTCCTGATATCATCGTGTACTGTAAAAGCAGGTATTTATATATTCAGGATTCATCCTCACCGGAAAGCATTATTAATGAGGCGGTTAAAAAAGTCAGTGATTTCAGAAACCAATACGGATACCTGCCCCATATCATTATGATAAAGAATTATGGACTTGTTGCGGCAGGTGATAATGCTATGGCAGCCGAAACTTCCATGGATGTATATGAAGATCTCCTCCAAATAAGTTATTGGTCTGAATCTTTTGGAGGTCCGCATTTTATGGAGGATAACGAGATAAACTTCATTGAAAACTGGGAGGTTGAAAATTACCGCAGGAAAATAGCACAGGGTGAGAATTCAAAAGCTATTACGGATCAGAAGGTTGTTATAGTAACGGGAGGAGCACAGGGGTTTGGAGAAGGTATAGCCGAAGCATTCTTTAAAGATAATGCCAATGTTATTATCGCAGACCTGAATGAGAAAAAAGGGAATGAAACAGCTGACAGACTGAAAAAGACAGCATTAAGGAATCAGATATATTATATAAAAACAGATGTTTCAAATGACGAGTCGGTCTCAAACCTGGTAGTACAAACAGTAAAGAATTTTGGCGGTATTGATGTGCTGATCTCTAATGCAGGGATTCTCAAAGCCGGAGGACTGGATGAAATGGATGCCGGAACTTTTGATCTTATGACCCGGATAAATTATTCCGGTTATTTTCTCACTGCCAAGTATGTCTCAGAAGTAATGAAGATTCAATCGGAATGGAGGAAAGATTATTATGCTGATATTATTCAGATTAACTCTAAATCAGGACTAAGGGGAAGTAATAAGAATTTCACATATTCCGGGGGCAAATTCGGCGGGATAGGTTTAACCCAGTCATTTGCACTTGAACTGGCTCCATATCTTATTAAAGTAAATGCCATATGCCCGGGTAATTTCTTTGAAGGGCCACTATGGTCTGATCCCGAAAAGGGATTATTCGTTCAGTATCTGAAGGCAGGTAAAATAAAGGGGGCTAAATCCATTGATGATGTAAGGCAGCATTACGAACAACAGGTGCCCCTGGGGAGAGGATGCAGGACTGAAGACGTAATGAAAGCGATTTATTACGTAATTGCCCAGGAATATGAGACAGGGCAAGCAATTCCGGTAACAGGAGGGCAGGTAATGCTGGGATAGGCTCTAAATGATTGCTAAATATTAAATTCAATATACTATAAAATATGAAAACTAAAGCAGTAAGAATTTACGGAAAAAATGATTTAAGGCTTGAGGAATTTGAGCTTCCGGAAATGAAAGAAGATGAGATCCTAGCCCAGGTGATATCAGACAGTATTTGCATGTCGTCACACAAAGCCGCACAACAGGGAGCAGATCACAAGAGGATCCCTGATGATATTCATATAAATCCCACTATTCTGGGTCATGAATTCAGCGGGGTTATATTAGAAGTAGGGAAAAAATGGAAAAATAAGTTTAATAAAGGCGATAAGTTTTCCATCCAGCCTGCAATAAATTATAAAGGAAGCCTTGACGCACCAGGCTATTCCTACCGGTTTATCGGAGGAAATGCCACTTATGTAATTATACCTAATGAAGTGATGGAGATGGACTGTCTGCTTCCTTATTGCTGTGATGCATTTTTCCTGGCTTCCTTATCGGAACCGCTTAGTTGTGTAATTGGAGCATTCCACGCAAATTATCACATTCGCAGCGGAACCTACATTCATGAAATGGGTATAAAAAAAGGGAGTAATCTGATCATTCTGGCAGGTTGTGGGCCAATGGGTCTGGCAGCCATTGATTATGCATTGCATTGCGACAAAAAACCAGGTTTTTTTATTGTCACTGATATTGATCAGAACCGGATAGACAGGGCAATGAAACTACATCCCATTGAAGAGGCTGAAAAACAAGGCATTAAAATGATATATGTTAATACCTCAAAATACAATAATCCGGTTGAATACCTTCTTTCACTAACTGACAATAAAGGGTATGACGATGTTTTTGTTTTTACTCCCATTAAGCAGGTTGTAGAACAAGGTGATCAGCTACTCGGATTTGACGGTTGCATGAACTTCTTTGCCGGTCCCTCAGATCCGGAATTTAAGGCTGAAATAAACTTTTTCAATCTGCACTATTCTTTCACACATTATGTAAGTACCAGCGGAGGAAACAAGGATGACATGAAAGAAGCACTGGCAATGATGAGCCAGGGGAAAGTGAATCCCGCAGGAATGATCACTCATATCGGTGGTTTAAATGCAGTGCTTGAAACAACGCTCCAACTGCCGAAAATTCCGGGAGGTAAAAAGCTCATTTATACAAACCAAAAATTACCTCTTACTGCCATTGAGGACTTCAGCAAATTGGGTGAACATGATCCTTTCTTTGCAAAGCTGTCAGAAATTATTGAACGAAACAATGGTCTCTGGAATGCTGAAGCGGAGAGATATCTGATGGAGAATGCCGAGGCTATTTAATAACAGACATGCAGGAAATCCCTGATTACTCTTTAAGCATCTCAACAGCAAATTCAATGGATATATAATTATTATAACTCATACACACATCAGAGGCAAACCGTATTCCATTGGTGATGATCTTGTTCCATTGCTTTTCAGATAAATGTTCAATATCTTTTTTCGATATACAGTCTCTTATAAATGTCCAGATAATCCCTGCATTGAAATTGTCCCCTGCCCCAATTGTACTTAAAGGTTCTATGTTTTGAGCCGGCACGTGCATCCTGGTATTAAAAGTATATAAATCAACTCCGTTCCTGTTCTGTGTATAAATAAGATTTGCACTGCATTCAGAGTTAATAATTCGAAAAGTTTCATCCGCATTTCTTGCATTAAAAAGCAGGTAAAAGTCATTATCCGATCCTCTTATAATATCAGGATAACGAAAATTCGCCAATACCATGGGTTTTAATAGCGGAAGATCAGCAAGGTGTGGTTTTCTGAAATTAGGATCATAAATGATTATCGCTCCTGCATTAAATGCTTTTCTAAGGGTGGATTCAAGATAAGGATAGACCTCGTGTGTTATAGAAAAAAAACTTCCAAATAACACAATATCATCCTGCTCAAAATTAATCTCAGGAAAATTCAGTCTGTTAACCGGGGGGTGCTTATAGAAAGAATACTCAGCATCATTGTGATCATTGAGAAATGCCAGTGCAATGGTTGTTTTCCCATCCGCGGAACGATTTGAGTAATGAGTGCTAACCTGATTTTCGGAAAGGAAATCATTAATCATCCTGCCAACAGGGTCGGAGTCAGTACCAAATTCACTTATTAAATATACCTCCGCACCCAGCCTGCCCAAACTGACTGCAGTATTCAGCATCGCGCCCCCTGGCCTGGACGCAACAGGTTCACCATCTTTAAAGATGATATCACAAACCGTTTCTCCAATTGCAACTACTTTCGGCATAATAAGGATTATTTAATCAATCTGGAAACAGCTTTAAACTGTTCATTACCGCTGAATCGCAGAAGTTCGAATAATATAGATTCACAACTTGAAATAATTGCCCCTTCCCCCGACATTCTGTTAATTGCTATTATTTTATCATTTATCTTTCTGGATGAAGTGCAGTCTTCAATAATTACCGGAAGAAAACCGTTCTGAAGCAGATCAATCACAGTCTGCAAAACACATACATGTGATTCAATTCCAACAAGTAATACATTTTTTACTCTCATTTTACTCAATGCTGTCATAAATGTATTATCATCACAACATGAAAATGCAGTCTTTTCGATAGCCGGGTAATGCCTGATGTATTCACTCAGAAACGGAACCGTGGGTCCAAGTCCTTTCGTATATTGTTCGGTTACTATCACAGGCATCTTGAGAATATTCATGCCCTGAATAAAACTCTTCAGGTTTTGCTCCAGTTTTTCTTTTTCACACATGTGCGGAAAAAGCTTCTCCTGAACATCAATGATCACTGCCGCTGCATCTTCCTTTAGTATTCTCATTTTTTTTCTGCTGCTTTTCTGGATAAATTACCAAGGTAGCCACCATGATGTCTTTTTGCATAATCAGCATGAGTAAAGCCAATTTTTTTCATCAGCAACACAACAATAATATCTCCTATCACTGTCATTGTTGTTGTAGAAGTAGTGGGTGTTAATCCAAGAGGACACACTTCTCCGGGATTACCAGTATATAATGTCACAACAGCCATCTTTGGCAGGTCTCCTTTTGGATTTCCTGTTATAATGATCACAGGTATGTTCTTATATAGATTATGAACAAGAAATACGAGCTCGAGTATTTCTCTCGTTTTACCTGAATTTGAAATAAGGAACAAAACATCATTTTCCCTTATTACCCCCAGATCTCCGTGTTGGGCTTCACTGGGATGCAGAAACAAAGCGGGAGTTCCGGTTGAACTTAATGTAGTGGCTATATTGTCAGCAATCTGTCCGGCTTTACCCATACCGCTCAGGATCACTCTTCCTCCTTCCTGATGCACCCTGCGGTAGATAACATTTACTGCCTTCTCATAATCATCCGTAACAGGAATGTTCCGTATTGCATCAGACTCAAGGAGAAGGAGTTTCTTTACTTCATCTGTAATCGCACCTGACATTATTTCGTTATTTTATACAGAGAGAACGTGACCTCTGAAATTATATTTCATAAGGATGTTTACACAATAATAATATTTCAGTAGGCTTAAGTCATGCCTGATTGCCTTTATTATCCATCAAAGAAAACACCTGACAGCCGGCAAGCCTGAGATTCTATCCTGCCTGTTAAAAAATCAAATATAAGACTTTTTGTAATTATCTGGTTGCTGTTATCCCGTAATATAATTATTTCACACAATTTAGTTTTAACTATTAATAGTGCCACTACAGACTCCATATTTTTTATTTCACAGGAAGTAAAATATTCAGTAGAAGAATTATCCAAAAAAGAACGACGCTTACCTTGCACTCAACATTTTCTCTTACAAGAAACTCCTTCGAATAAATGTATAAAATAACATTAATTCAAATGAAATTTTGTATTTTTACAAAATTATTCGTACAAATTAATGTATATATCAAAGAGCTATGGAAAGAATCGCAATGAAATACCTGAGCGAATGGAAAAGGAAACCAGACAGAAAACCCCTGCTAGTGAGGGGAGCACGCCAGGTTGGGAAGACATGGTTGATTAAAGAGTTTGCCCGTAATGAATATAAACAAACTGCATATG